>NZ_JBIVMX010000076.1:0-856 GCF_044753305.1 Pseudomonas sp. NPDC088429
CTCGGCCAGCTCTCCGCAACACGGGGCGTATCTTAACCAACCTTTTCCCCGTTTGCAAACATAAAAATCGATAAAAATTAATGGCTTGGTTCTTCGTCCTTCTCTTTCTTTATACGCAGGTAAATTTCCTCACGGTGCACGGCAACCTCTTTCGGCGCGTTCACACCGATGCGCACTTGGTTTCCTTTAACGCCGAGCACGGTCACGGTGATTTCGCCGTCACCGATAATCAGGCTTTCTGCGCACCGACGGGTCAGAATCAGCATACCTTTCTCCTTACGCAATTCAGTTCAGGGACAACAGTCTGCAAAAAAAAGGCACCCGACCTACAACCGGAGCGATCGTAGCCCTACATGCCTGAGTATTGACCAGCGCGAGCAAAAGAACAGTCAGGGCTCACGCCATTCAAAAAAATAAAGGGCGCGGTCAGACCGCGCCCTTCAGTTGAACGGAATTACTCGCCTTGACGGGCCGGCGCATCCAGTTCGAAAGCCGTGTGCAGAGCGCGCACGGCCAATTCCAGGTACTTCTCTTCGATCACCACGGAAACCTTGATTTCCGAAGTCGAGATCATCTGGATGTTGATGCTTTCTTTTGCCAGCGATTCGAACATGCGGCTGGCCACGCCTGCGTGGGAACGCATGCCGACGCCGACGATCGAGACCTTGGCAATCTTGATGTCGCCAACCACTTCACGGGCACCGATCTCACGAGCAGTGTTTTCCAGCACGTTCTGTGCAGCCTGGAAGTCGTTGCGGTGTACGGTGAAGGTGAAGTCGGTGGTGTTATCGTGCGCGACGTTCTGCACGATCATGTCGACTTCGATGTTCGCGGCACTGATCGGGCCGAGAATCTT
>NZ_JBIVMX010000076.1:866-21821 GCF_044753305.1 Pseudomonas sp. NPDC088429
CGCTTCCTCGTCAACCATAGACATCAGGGTGCCCCGACCCTCCTTGAAGCAGACCACTACGCGCAGCGGAACGTTGTACTTGCCGGCGAATTCCACGGCACGGATCTGCAACACCTTGGAACCGAGGCTGGCCATTTCCAGCATCTCTTCGAAGGTGATCTTGTCCAGACGCTGAGCGACCGGCACAACGCGCGGGTCAGTGGTGTAAACACCATCAACGTCGGTGTAGATCTGGCACTCGTCAGCCTTCAACGCCGCAGCCAGTGCCACGCCGGTGGTGTCGGAACCGCCACGACCGAGGGTGGTAATGTTGCCGTGCTCGTCGACGCCCTGGAAACCGGCGACAACTACCACGCGACCTGCTTTCAGATCACCACGAATCTTCTGGTCATCAATCTGCAAGATACGCGCTTTATTGTGCGCACTGTCGGTCAGGATCCGCACCTGATTACCGGTGTACGACACCGCCGGCACACCGCGCTTGATCAGTGCCATGGCCAACAGGGCAATCGTCACCTGCTCACCGGTGGAAACAATCACGTCCAGCTCACGCGGAACCGGTTGACCGTCGCCACTGATTTGCTTGGCCAGATCGATCAGACGGTTGGTTTCGCCGCTCATTGCAGACAGCACAACCACCAGGTCATCGCCGGCATCGCGGAATTTCAGAACCTTGTCGCCGACCACCTCGCTTCTCTCGACAGTACCGACCGAGGTGCCTCCAAATTTCTGTACGATCAAAGCCATTTCAAAGCCGCCTCTGCCCATGAAGGGCGCCCAATAATCACTCGAACAGCCACCGCGCCCGCCACTAGACTGCGAGCGCGACGGACCGTCTTATAAACCCTGCTCGACGAATGGAACGGTCAGCGCCAGTGCACCATCCAGCGCGCCGGCATCAACGCCACCGCCCTGCGCCATGTCCGGACGACCACCGCCCTTCCCGCCCACTGCCGCAGCAGCTTGCTTCATCAAATCACCGGCTTTGAGTTGGCCAGTCAGGTCTTTGGTTACGCCAGCAACCAGAACGACCTTTTCCTCATGGACACTGCCGAGCAGGATCACTGCGCGGCCGAGTTTGTTCTTCAACTGATCAACCAGCGCCAGCAGCGCCTTGGCGTCCTGACCATCCAGACGTGCAGCCAAAACCTTCACGCCTTTGACGTCCAGTGCCGAGGACGACAGATCGTCGCCCGCCGCGCTCGCCGCCTTGGCTTGCAACTGCTCGAGTTGTTTCTCCAGTTGGCGATTGCGCTCGAGCACAGCCGACAGCTTGTCGATCAGGTTGTCGCGGCTGCCCTTGACCAGGCTGGCCGCTTCCTTGAGTTGTTCTTCTGCAGCATTCAAGTAAGCCAGTGCCGCAGCACCGGTGACCGCTTCGATACGACGCACGCCCGAAGCCACACCGCCTTCGCTGATGATTTTCAGCAGACCGATGTCGCCGGTACGGTTGGCGTGGATACCGCCGCACAGTTCGACGGAGAAATCGCCACCCATGCTCAGCACGCGCACGTTGTCGCCGTACTTCTCGCCGAACAGCGCCATCGCGCCTTTGTTCTTCGCGGTTTCGATGTCGGTTTCTTCGGTTTCAACGGCGGAGTTCTTGCGAATCTCGGCGTTGACGATGTCTTCCAGCGCTTTGATCTGCTCAGGCTTGATCGCTTCAAAGTGGCTGAAGTCGAAACGCAGACGCTGACTGTCGACCAACGAACCTTTCTGCTGAACGTGCTCGCCCAGAACCTGGCGCAGTGCAGCGTGCAGCAAGTGCGTGGCCGAGTGGTTCAACGAAGTGGCGTGACGCACTTCGGCGTCGACGTGGGTTTCCACTGGCGCGCCGATGGTCAGGCTGCCCGAATCCAGCACACCGTGGTGCAGGAATGCGCCGCCGGTTTTGGTGGTGTCGCGCACGTCGAAACGGCTGCTGCCGGCCTGCAGATAACCGCAGTCGCCGATCTGGCCGCCGGACTCAGCGTAGAACGGCGTCTGATTCAGAACGATCACCGCCTCTTCGCCTTCATTCAAGACGTCGACCGACTGGCCATCTTTATAGATAGCAACGATTTTTGCCGAACCGCTGGTGTCTTTGTAACCGGTGAACTCAGTGGCCACGTCAACCTTGACCAAAGTGTTGTAGTCCAGACCGAACGAGCTGGCCGAACGCGCACGCACACGCTGGGCTTCCATCTCACGTTCGAAGCCGACTTCATCGACAGTCAGGCTGCGCTCGCGGGCGATGTCGGCGGTCAGGTCCATCGGGAAACCATAGGTGTCGTAGAGTTTGAACACTACGTCGCCCGGCACCACGGTGCCTTTGAGTTCCAGCAAATCCTGCTCGAGAATTTTCAGGCCGTGCTCCAGAGTCTTGGAGAACTGCTCTTCTTCAGCCTTGAGCACGCGCTCGATGTTGCTTTGCTGCTTCTTCAGTTCCGGGAAGGCTTCGCCCATCTCGGCAACCAGTGCGGCAACGATCTTATAGAAGAAGCTGCCGGTAGCGCCCAGCTTATTACCGTGACGGCAGGCGCGACGGATGATCCGGCGCAGTACATAACCGCGACCTTCGTTGGACGGCAGCACACCGTCGGCGATCAGGAAACCGCACGAACGAATGTGGTCGGACACGACTTTCAACGAAGACTGATCGCCATTTTCACAGCCGATCGCTTCAGCCGAGGCCTTCAGCAGGTTTTTGAACAGGTCGATGTCGTAGTTGGAATTGACGTGCTGCATCACCGCACTGATCCGCTCCAGGCCCATGCCGGTGTCGACCGACGGCGCTGGCAACGGATGCAGGACGCCATCGGCGGTGCGGTTGAACTGCATGAACACGTTGTTCCAGATCTCGATATAACGGTCGCCGTCTTCTTCCGGCGAGCCCGGCGGGCCGCCCCAGATGTGGTCGCCGTGATCGTAGAAAATCTCGGTGCACGGACCGCACGGGCCGGTATCGCCCATGGTCCAGAAGTTGTCGGAGGCGTACGGCGCGCCTTTGTTGTCGCCGATGCGGATCATGCGCTCGACAGGCACACCGATTTCTTTGGTCCAGATGTCATACGCTTCGTCGTCGGAGGCGTAGACGGTGACCCAGAGTTTTTCCTTCGGCAGCTGCAGAACGCCGGTCAGGAAGATCCACGCGTAGGTAATCGCGTCTTTCTTGAAATAGTCACCGAAGCTGAAGTTACCGAGCATTTCGAAGAACGTGTGGTGACGAGCGGTATAACCGACGTTTTCCAGGTCACTGTTCTTGCCACCGGCACGCACGCATTTCTGGCTGCTGGTCGCACGGGTGTACGCACGTTTTTCCTGGCCCAGGAAGCAGTCCTTGAACTGGTTCATCCCCGCGTTAGTGAACAGCAGGGTTGGGTCGTTGCCCGGAATCAAAGAGCTGGAGGCTACACGGGTGTGGCCTTGCTCTTCGAAGAAGCGAAGGAAGGCTTCACGGATTTCTGCGCTTTTCATTAGGTTCTTCCACGGAGGCTGCGGCCAAAGGCCTGTTCGAAACGTCAACAGACGAAGCGACGGCAAAGGGCCGCATTATATCGGCCCTGCGCGCGGGGTACAGCGTGTTTATACGATAGAAACGGTCAATTGGACGGCTAACGCTGTCACTTGCGCGAAAAGTCGACGAATGTCGCGATCACTTGCTCGATTTGCGCGCGACTGACGTCCATGTGCGTGACCATACGCAGACGCGCGGCGGCGCTCAACTTGATCCCGCGTTCGCCGGCAAACGCCTTGATCGCTTCGGCTTTGTCGCCCATTTGCACATAAACCATGTTGGTTTGCACCGGTTCAACGCTGAAACCTGCTTCACGCAGACCGTCGGCCAAAAACTGCGCGTTGGCGTGGTCATCCGCCAGACGCTCGACGTTGTGATCCAGCGCGTAAAGCCCCGCCGCCGCCAGCAGTCCGGCCTGACGCATGCCGCCGCCGACCATTTTGCGCAAACGGCGGGCCTTGCCGATCAGTTGCTCGGAGCCGCACAGCACCGATCCCACTGGCGCACCGAGTCCTTTGGACAGGCACACCGATACCGAATCGAAATGTTTAGTGATTTCCCGCGCATCGACACCTAGCTTGACCGCGGCGTTGTAAAGCCGCGCGCCGTCGAGGTGCAACTGCAGGCCGTGGTCTTGGGTGAATTTACGCGCCCGCGCCAGATATTCCAGCGGCAGCACTTTGCCTTGCATGGTGTTTTCCAGCGCCAGCAAACGGGTGCGAGCGAAATGGAAGTCGTCGGGTTTGATCGCCGCCGCGACTTGATCCAGATCCAGCGAACCGTCGGCCTGCACTTCCAGCGGCTGCGGTTGAATCGAACCGAGCACCGCCGCGCCGCCGCCCTCGTACTTGTAGGTGTGCGCCTGCTGACCCACGACATATTCGTCGCCGCCCTCGCAGTGCGCCATCAATCCCAACAGATTGCTCATGGTGCCGGTCGGCACGAACAGCGCTGCGGCAAAGCCCAAGCGTTTAGCCAGTTCGGCTTCCAGACGATTGACCGTCGGGTCTTCGCCGTACACATCGTCACCGGTGTCGGCCGCGGTCATCGCGTCGAGCATGGCGGGTGTCGGTTGGGTGACGGTGTCGCTGCGAAGATCGATAACGCTCATGAACCTGGCCTCAATTCAGCAGGGGAAATCCCTTTACGAGGGTGAATTACTGCGGTCATCGCGGCGATTAATCAAGCCCTGGACAAGGAAAATGCACCTTACTCCTTGAGAAGGCACACCCCATGTGGGAGCGAGCTTGCTCGCGAAAGCGGATTGGCAGTCAGCATCCGCGTTGAATGTTAAACCGCTTTCGCGAGCAAGCTCGCTCCCACAGGTTCTGTGCAGGGCTGGAAAATATGTGTTAAAAACGCTGCGCCGCCCGCGAAAGGGCGGCAAAAACGTTCTCAGGGCGGGGTGCAATTCCCCACCGGCGGTAATTGCGCGCAATGCGCATAGCCCGCGAGCGCTTGGCGACGAATACGACTTCGGTTGAGATCGGCGGCAAGGTCAGCAGACCCGGTGTGATCCCGGGGCCGACGGTCATAGTCCGGATGAAGAGAGAACGGGATTAACGCCAAAGGGCCGTCCGCGCGATGTTGTGCGTGTGCGCACCCTTGAATCCCTTTCGATTCATAACGCCCTGTTTTTCACACAAACAGGAGTCAGAACATGCAACCCACCGCTATCGACAGCAAAAGCAAACACCCACACGGCGAGCGCGTTGCGTTCATCCAGGCCTGCTGGCACAAAGAAATCGTCGACCAGAGCCGAAAAGGCTTCGTCGCCGAAATGATTGCCCTGGGTTATCAGGAATCCGACATCGACATCTTCGAAGTCGGCGGCGCTTTTGAAATGCCTCTACACGCCAAGTTGCTGGCCAAAACCGGTCGTTATGCCGGCATCGTTGCCGCAGCCCTGGTGGTGGATGGTGGCATCTACCGTCACGAGTTCGTCGCCCAATCGGTGGTCAGCGGCCTGATGCAAGTGCAGTTGGAAACCGAAGTGCCGGTGTTCTCGGTGTCGCTGACGCCGCATCACTTCCATGCGGGTGACGAGCATCAGAAATTCTTCTTTGAGCACTTTGTGCACAAGGGTCAGGAAGCGGCGCGGACTTGCGCGGATACGCTGCGCAAGGTTCGTGCACTGCGCCGTACTGAGCCGCATGCAGTAGCCGTGTAAACACGGAACCAAAACTGTAGGAGTGAGCCTGCTCGCGATAGCGGAGTGTCAGTCGACCACTGTAGTGACTGATACATTGCAATCGCGAGCAGGCTCACTCCTACAGGGGTTTTGCGTAGGGTCAGGCGAGGTTTTCGTCGCTGGTCGGGACGATCAGGATGCCCGCGCGCAAGCCGTTCTTGACCTTGGGATTAGGGAAGATGATACGCGCGCCCTCTTCCTCAATGATCCAGCGGGTATTGGCCAGATCTTCGGCCAGCACATAACCCATCTCCAACTCGGAAAAGTTTTCAATGTCCTGCGGCAGGTTCAGGCGGAACGCATCGCTGTGCTTGATGATTTCCCGCGCGACACTGAACAACTGCAAACCATCCAACTGCGCTTCAGCCATCTCTGGTTCAGTGCCTTCAATGATCTGCTTTAATCGAGTTTCCAGCAGCGAGACGTTAACCCCGTCGTTCTGCCCGAACGGCCGCGCCTTGCCCAGTTCCAGCGTGAAAGCCTCGGCGCCGAGCTTGTCGTAGGTGTAAGAGCTGAACACGATCGACGGTTTGTTCTGCAGCAGCACCGCTTCCATCCCGGCAGCGCGCAGGCGCGCCAGTTCAAGGCGTGAATGCTGACGACCTTCCTTCCACGGATACAGCGCGAACTGCTCGATCTTCGAGCCGCGAATCGCTGTGTGCAGGTCGTAGTGCAGGCGCTGGCGATCCGGCAGGCTGAAGAAACTCGCCGCCAAACGTTCCAGCTCACAGGCTCGCAGCGCTTCTGAGCCACTGCTTTGTTCGTGACGGCCATTGAACAGCCGATTGACGTCCTGCTCGACAAAGCGCTCGCCTTTGCGAATCGCCTCGGGGTTGCCGAACAGAAACAGAATGCGTGCGCGCGGCTTCAGATCGCCGCGTGCGATGTCGTGCAGCAGCCGATCAAGCAACTCGATCGGCGCTGTTTCGTTGCCATGGATCCCTGCCGACAGCAGCAGATCCAGGCCATTGTCGCGCGCTTCGGGTGGCCGGACTTCCAGCGCCCCTTCGCTCAACCAGCGCATGCGCACGCCTTCGACAGTCAGTTGAGTCTTCTCCGCCGGTTCGCGGCCGGCGAGGGTCAGTTCAAGTAGTTTGCCGAGGGCGAGCATAGAGCGGTTTCCTTAGTGATCGTGGTTGCAATCCGGGCCGTGCACGTGGTCTTCGTCGTCGCCAGCGTCAGCCGGTTCCATTTCCAGTTGCAGACTTACCAGATTAGTCGCCAATGGGCGCAGCAGCAGGTTGGCGTATTCGGCGTCACCTTCTTCAACGTCCACGCCGATCAGCAACTGGCCACGGCCGTCCTGCTGAATCCACAGCTCTTTGCCTTGCCACATGACCGCAACGCGGGTGCAGGAGGTCTCCAGTTGCGTGCCGTCGGTGTCTTCAAGGATCAGCTGCAGGGAATCGCTCATGTTTTTACTCTCTTGGTGAGACAAGCCGCGCGCCGCGTTCAGGCGGCGCGCCGGCCATCAATTGATCTGGAATGGATAAACCGCGCCCAGTTTAAGGATTTGCGTCAGTTCATCCAGTGCCGTCCGGCATTCAAGCAACAACTGCGGATCCGCCAGATCGGTTTCGCTCAGGCGGTCGCGGTAGTGCTTCTCGACCCATGCGGTCAACGAACCGTACAACGGTGCCGTCATGATAACCCCTGGGTTGACGGCTGCCAGTTCGGTTTCGTTGAGCGCGACGCGCAGTCGCAGGCACGCCGGACCACCGCCGTTTTGCATGCTTTGCTTGAGATCGAAAACCTTCACTTCGCGGATCAGACCGCCGGAGCTGGTCAGGCTTTGCAGGTAAGCCCAGACGCGTTCGTTGGCCTGGCACTCTTGCGGCACGATCAACAGCATCGAACCGTCCGGACGCGAGAGCAACTGGCTGTTGAACAGGTAAGAACGCACCGCGTCATCCACGGTGACTGCCGAACGCGGCACACACACCGATTGGAAGTTACCACCGACTTTGGCCAGTTTGCTTTGCAGCTCGGCCAGCATCGACTCGGTGTCGAGGAACGCGTCCTCGTGATAGAACAAGACCTCGCCATTACCCACAGCAATCACGTCGTTGTGGAACACGCCCTGATCGATCACGTTCGGGTTCTGCTGGGCGTAAACCACGCCTTCGTCACGCAGACCGTGCAGACGCGCAACGGCTTGCGAAGCTTCGAGAGTCTGCCGCGCCGGGTACTTTTGCGGCGCCGGGAAACGGTTGTCGAACGCGCTGCGACCGAACACAAAGAACTCAACGCCCGCCTCACCGTACTCACGGCAGAAACGCGTGTGGTTGGCCGCGCCTTCATCACCGAACTGCGCCACCGCCGGCAACGCGGCGTGATGGGCGAAGTGCTGCTGATTGGCGAACATCGCACCGAGCACGCGGCTGGTGGTCGGGTGCTCGATGCTGCGGTGGTATTTGCAATTGAGGTTGGCGGCGGTGAAATGCACGCGACCGTCAGCAGTGTCGGCACTCGGGCTGACCGTGGCGGCGTTGGCCACCCACATGCTCGACGCCGAGCAACTGGCGACCAGCAGCGGCATGGCTTCTTTGCCGGCGCGCTCGATCACTTGCGCGTCGGTACCGCTGAAACCCAGACGGCGCAATGCGGCTACGTCCGGACGCTCTTGCGGCGCCAGTACGCCTTGCTGAAAGCCCATTTCCATCAGCGCTTTCATCTTCGCCAGACCTTGCAGCGCCGCTTCCTTCGGGTTCGAGGATTGCTGGCTGTTGCTCTGGGACGCAACGTTGCCGTAGGACAGACCACCGTAGTTATGGGTCGGCCCCACTAGACCGTCAAAATTGACTTCATAGGATTTCATCAGCGAGGCTCCACGAGAATCTGTTGTTATAGGCTTCAGGTAACAATTCAGTCAGACCGCGTCGCGGCGATCGCGAGCAGGCTCACTCCTACAGGTTTAGCGGTGAATACACATGTTGTGTACGACACAAGTCCTGTAGGAGCGAGCCTGCTCGCGAATGGCCGTTACGCCATTTTCACGCCTGGCGTTAGGGCGGCTGGCAAAGTCAGGCTCGGTGTTTCCAGCGACGCCACCGGGTACGCGCAGTAATCCGCTGCGTAATAGGCGCTGGCGCGATGGTTGCCCGAGGCACCCACCCCACCAAACGGCGCGCTGCTCGCAGCGCCGGTCAGTTGTTTGTTCCAGTTGACGATGCCGGCACGGCTTTCCAGCCAGAATTGCTGATAACGCGCTTCGGAATCCGACAGCAAACCAGCAGCAAGGCCATAAGCGGTGTTGTTGGCTTCAACGATCGCTGCTTCAAAATCAACGTAGCGGATCACTTGCAGCAACGGGCCGAACAGTTCTTCGTCCGGACGCTCGGCAACCGCCGTCACATCAACGATGCCCGGCGTCAGCAACGCGGCTTGTGCTTGCGGCTGAGTCATTTCCAGCAGCGACACTGCGCCGTTGGCCAGCAGATGTTCTTGAGCGTCCATCAGCGCTTTCGCCGCGCCGAGGGAAATCACCGAGCCCATGAACGGCGCCGGTTGCTGATCGAATGCGCCGACTTCAATGGTCGCGCTGACTTCAACCAGACGCTTCAACAGGCTGTCGCCCCACGCGCCTTGCGGCACCAGCAGACGGCGTGCGCAGGTGCAACGCTGACCGGCAGAAATGAACGCCGACTGAATAATCGTGTAAACCGCTGCATCCAGATCCGCGACCTGATCAACCACCAGCGGGTTGTTACCACCCATCTCCAGCGCCAGAATCTTGTCCGGACGACCGGCGAATTGCTGGTGCAGATGATTGCCGGTGCGGCTCGAACCGGTGAAGAACAAACCATCGATGCCCGGGTTCGCGGCCAGCGCGATACCAGTTTCCCGGGCGCCTTGCAGCAGGTTCAGAACACCCGCCGGCAGACCGGCTTCGATCCAGCACTTGACCGTCAGTTCGGCCACTTTCGGCGTCAGTTCGCTTGGCTTGAACAGCACGCTGTTACCCGCCAGCAGCGCCGGCACGATGTGGCCGTTCGGCAAGTGCCCAGGGAAATTGTAAGGGCCGAACACTGCAACCACGCCGTGCGGCTTGTGGCGCAGCACAGCAGTGGCGTCGCCCAAAGGGCCGCTCTTCTCGCCGGTACGCTCGCGGTAGCTCTGCACCGAGATCGCGATCTTGTTGACCATGCTGGTCACTTCGGTCGCCGATTCCCACAGCGGTTTGCCGGTCTCTTCACCGATGGTGCGAGCCAGTTCATCTGCGTGGTTTTTCAGCGACGCGGCGAAAGCCTCAAGCACCGTGATGCGCTCGTCCAGCGTGCGACGCGCCCAACCCGGGAACGCCTGACGCGCAGCTTGCACAGCCGATTCAACCTGAGCCGCCGTGGCGCCCTCCCCCGACCACAGCACTTGCTGGGTCACCGGGTTTAGCGATTGAAAGGCCTCGCCCTGACCGGCCAGCCACTCACCTGCGATGTATAGCGAATTCATTATTTCGACTCCCGTGCAGCGGACAACGCCACGGCGCGCACTTGATCGCCAGCGTTGAGTTGAAGACGTTTGGCGGTCTGCGGATCGACCACCAAAGTCCCGGCAGCGAGACGCGCCGGCGCAGCGGTGATGCGGCAGTCTTCGCGCTTGCGGTTATGGATGATGAACGGCGTGGCGTCGTCGCCCGGCGTACCCACGGCGAGCACCAGCGCTTCGCTGTCACGCACCGCGCGGATCTTGCCGGTTTCGCATTCGATGGCCGGGCCGGCGTCGAAGATGTCGACGTAACCCTGATAGCTGAAACCTTCGCCCTTGAGCATCGCCAAGGCAGGCTCGGTGTCCGGGTGAACCTGGCCGATGACCTGACGCGCGCCTTCCGACAGGAAGCAGGTGTACAGCGGGAATTTCGGCATCAGTTCAGCGATGAACGCCTTGTTGCCGACACCGGTGAGGTAGTCGGCCTGGCTGAATTCCATCTTGAAGAAGTGCCGACCGAGGCTTTCCCAGAACGGCGAACGACCGGCGTCATCGGAGACACCGCGCATTTCGGCGATGATCTTGTTGCCGAACAATTCAGGGAATTCCGCGATGAACAGCATCCGCGCCTTCGACAGCATGCGACCGTTCAGACCGCTGCGGTAATCGGCGTGCAGGAACAACGAGCACAGCTCGGAATTACCGGTCAGGTCGTTGGCCAGAAACAGCGTCGGAATCTCGCGATAGATATTCAGTTCTTGCGACGCACTGACGGTCAGGCCGACACGGAAGTTGTACCAAGGCTCACGCATGCCGACAGCGCCAGCAATGGCGGAAATCCCCACCACGCGGCCGTCGTCGTCTTCGAGCACGAACAGGTAGTCCGCATCACCACGGCCAGCTTCGCCGCGAAAGGTCTTTTCGGCCCAGCCGACCCGATGGGCCAGACGTTCTTCGTTGGCCGGCAAAGTGGTCAGGCCGGTGCCGGTGCTACGGGCCAGGTCGATCAGCGCGGATAAATCGCTGCTGCGTACGGGACGAACAATCATGCTATCTCCTCAAACGGGCCGCCTTCGCCACCCGTGAAACTCGCTAAGGCGTTAAACCGCCACCAGGCGCACGCTGGCACCTTCACCGACGCCCAGGGCTTCGGCCGCTTCCAGATCCAGAGTCACCGGTTTGCCCGGCGCGTAATCCAGTTCCAGCAGCACCGCGCGGTAATCCTGCAACTGCGCGTTGGCCACCAGATACTGGCGCCCGGCGCCTTTCACCGGTTCGCCGATCTTCACTGGCACCACACGGCTTTGGGCGATCGAACGGATCCCCGAAACACGCGCATGCAGGGTCGGGCCACCGTCGAAAATGTCGATGTAGTGATCGGTCTCGAAGCCTTCGCGCATCAGGATGTCGAAGGTGATCTGCGCACGCGGGTGCACCTGGCCCATCGCCTCTTGGGCGGAGTCCGGCAGCAGCGGCACGTAGATCGGGTAGTGCGGCATCAGCTCGGCGAGGAACGTGCGGCTTTTCAGCCCGCACAGGCGTTCGGCTTCGGCGTAATTGAGGTCGAAGAAGTTACGACCAATCGCGTCCCAGAACGGCGAGTCGCCATTCTCATCGCTGTAACCAACGATCTCGGTCACCACCGAATCAGCGAAACGTTCGGGATGGCTGGCGACGAACAGCAGACGACCACGGGAATTCAGCTCCGACCACGGCGACCCGACCAGCTCACGCTGCACGTAGAAACTGGTCAGCAAGCTGTTGCCGGTCAGGTCGTGGCACTGCGAGAGCACGTGAATCTTGTTGTGGATCTTCAACTCGCGGGAAGCGTGGACGAAGGTCTCGTTACGGAAGCTGTAGAACGGCTCCGAGTAACCGGCGGACGCAACAATTGCCGAGCAACCGACCAGTTTGCCGGTGGTGGATTCTTCGAGGACGAAGAAATAGCTCTCTTCACCGTTGAAGCTCACTTCGGCAGAAAACGACGCTTCGCTCGCGGCGATCTTGTCGCTCAGACGTTCCACGTCATCCGGCAAGGAAGTGACACCAATCGGGCTGTCCGCAGCCAGACGCTGTACCTCGCCCAGATCAGCCATTTGCGCGGGGCGCATCACCAGCATGGTGTCACTCCTTTTCTCTTATCAATTCACAGAAGAAATAACCGGGCCTACATGGAGATCAATGTAGGAGTGAGCCTGCTCGCGATTGCGGTCTGTCAGAAACCAATGAGTCGACTGACATACCGCAATCGCGAGCAGGCTCACTCCTACAGTTGATCTGGTCCGGCATCAAAATTTTGATCGACGCCTGAAACTCCAGGCGCCGAAGGGTCTATCAGGCTTGCGTCAGTGCAGCAGCAGCGCGCTCGAAACGATCCAGACCGGCATCGATATCAGCGTCTTCCACCACCAGGCTCGGAGCGAAACGGATCACGTCCGGACCGGCTTGCAGAATCATCAGGCCTTCTTTTTCAGCGGCGTTGAAGATGTCTTTGGCCTTGCCTTTCCACGCATCGCTCAGCACACAGCCGATCAGCAGACCGAGGCCACGCACCTGTGTGAACAGGCCGTATTTCTCGCCGATCTGCTCAAGGCGTGCCTTGAACTTGTCGTGCTTGGCGTTCACGCCGTTTAGCACTTCCGGGGTATTGATCACGTCGATCACCGCTTCCGCGACCGCGCACGCCAGCGGGTTGCCGCCGTAGGTGGTGCCGTGAGTGCCGACAACCAGATGTTTGGCCAGCGCTTCGGTGGTCAGCATCGCCGCGATCGGGAAACCGCCGCCCAGGCTCTTGGCGCTGGTGAGGATGTCCGGGGTCACACCGTAATGCTGGTAGGCGAACAGCTTGCCGCTGCGGCCCATGCCGGTTTGCACTTCGTCGAACACCAGCAGCGCGTTGTTCGCGTCGCAGAGTTCGCGGGCGCCTTGCAGGTAAGCCAATTCGGCTGGCAGCACGCCGCCCTCGCCCTGGATCGGTTCCAGCACGACCGCACAGGTCTTGTCGGAAACCGCCGCTTTCAGCGCGGCCAGGTCGTTATAAGGAACGTGGGTGATGCCGGTGATTTTCGGGCCGAAACCGTCGGAGTACTTCGACTGGCCACCGACGTTAACAGTGAACAAAGTACGGCCGTGGAAGCTGTTCAGCGCGGCGATGATTTCGTATTTCTCAGTGCCAAAACGATCGAATGCAACACGACGGGCCAGCTTGAAAGCGGCCTCGTTGGCTTCAGCGCCGGAGTTGCAGAAGAACACGCGCTCGGCGAACGTGGCGTCGATCAGCTTGTGCGCTAGACGCAGGGCTGGCTCGTTGGTGAACACGTTGGACACGTGCCACAGCTTGTTCGCCTGTTCGGTCAATGCACCGACCAGCGCCGGGTGCGCGTGGCCCAATACGTTAACGGCAATCCCGCCGGCGAAGTCGATCAGCTCGCGGCCGGCCTGATCCCAGACGCGGGAACCGGCGCCACGCACCGGAATGAAAGCGGCAGGCGCGTAGTTGGGAACCATTACCTGGTCGAAATCGGCGCGTTGTACCGCAGCGTGCTCAACGGACATCGGAGTCTCCTGAAGAGGAACACCCGCCTGAAACTGGCGAGCGATGGGGGGATTGTAAGGACAGTTTTCAGCCCGGCCTTGCCGCCAAGCGACAACTTCTTATAGCGCAAACCCCGGATTTTCCCGGGTTTACGGCAATGCGACATATAGCGTCGCAAAGGCGCAGTTTAAACTGCCCGGGCGGATCTGCGGTGGCTTCACTGTATTTGATCGAAGAATTCCATGTGCGGTAACTATGTACCGCACATGATGATTTTTTTTCTGATTTGCTGGGCGCTCTCCACACGCTAATGGATGAGCGTATGAACCTGTCACAACCGCTTCAATCTACCGGTCGTCTTGACGCCCTCGATCTTGATCACGACGACGCGCACTTCGTGCATTTGCTTGGTACCACGCCGGATTGGCTGGCGAACGCCTCGGCGCAAAAACGTGAAGCTCTCGGGCGCGTAATCCCGCACTTGGCAGACTGGCACGCCGCAACGCCTCGCCAGCATCACGCGCAATTACGCGTGCTGAATGCCCAGCACTGGACCGCGCAAAACCAGGTGGATCGCCTGCTCGCCGACCTAAAGAACGTCGATGCTTTTGCCGCACCGTTGCTGGCAGCAGCGATCAAGGATCAGTTCGGCCTGACGCTCGACGTCATAAACACCTTCGTGCGCCTTTACATCCCCGCTAAAAATCCGTGGTTTGGCTTCACCACTGGTGCAGAACGCATCTGGACGGTATCGATGCTCGATGCCGCCCTGCACAACTTCGAGCTTCACGAAACGGAAGCAGGCGCCTTCGATGACAGCTCCTGCTTCATCACTGCGCCGGACAACCTCGGGCAATTTGAAACCCTGCCCGACATCACGCAGACAATGCCAATTACAGACTTCATTAAACTGTGCCGAACGCTCGATTTGGGCACGCAATACCAACAGCACCTGGAAAGCCAGTTGGGTGTCGACCGTCCCGATGTGGCAGCGACGCTGCGCCTGCACGTCCAGATCAGTCAAAAGTCTGCATTGAAAGCAGCCCTGCTGCAGGCGCGAATGCACAACGATATTCAGGAAGACCTGTACCGGCTGATCAGCGGATTGATCGATGGCTTGCGTGGAATGCGACTTGATGGCCAGGCCTTGCACAGTCAAACCTTGTCGCTGCTGTCTTCGCCGTTGCACGGCATTGTTGTGTTTGCGCCTGACCTACAGGCCAGCGATCAGGTAAGCCGGCTGGTGGTGTACGTGCCGAACGATCCCGAGCACCCGATCAAGCAATACGCTTCCAGCGCAGAATTCGCTGCCGAGCTGACCCGACAATTACGCGATTCCGACTATCAGCATTTCTTCAGCCGCTTCATTGCGCACAACGAACGCGGTCGCTTCTTCAGCACGTTGAAATCGCGCCTGAGCCACGTGCAGTACTTCCCCCACGAACAAGGTGATCCGCGCCCGGCTTGGCGCGAAGTCGCTATCGAGAAGCCCGACCTGCAGTTTGTCGCCGACATCATTGAGCTTCCGTTATGGCAACAGCAGTTCGAAGATGCACTGAACAAAATCCTCAACGACGGACAAAGCCTCGCGGTTTCCACGGCGCGAGTGGATCAACAGGCGCGCTGGGCACTGTGGGATTCGCTGATGAGCGTCGCTTCCACGCTGCTGACAATTGCAGCGTTCGCGGCCATGCCGTTCGTACCGTTTCTTGGCGAATTGATGCTCGGCTACATGGCCTACCAGCTACTGGACGAGACTTTCGAAGGCATCATCGAATGGGCGCAAGGCCAGCGAACAGAAGCTTTTTTGCACTTGATGGATGCCGTTGAATCGGTGGTGCAACTGGGGATCTTTGCGGGCGGCGGCCTACTGGTTGCCGGTGAATTTCGTAACGTATTGCCGCAACACGTCGTACGTTTTATCGACCGGTTCAAACCCGTGACCGCCCCGAACGGCAAAACCCTCTACTGGAAACCGGATCTTCGTCCTTACGAGCAGGATATTGCCCTGCCGAAATATTCGGTACCCAGACAAAACGGACTGTATCAGCATCAAGGAAAATTACTCCTGCCGCTGGACGGTAAAGTGTTCGCAGTGAGACCAGCCCCCGAACCTTATGGCTTTCGTATCGAACACCCAAACCGTCCGGACGCTTACCCCCCCACCCTCGAACACTTCCACACCGGCACCTGGCAGACCGAGTTCGATCAACCGTTGAGCTGGTCGACTGACAAACTGTTGCGTCGCATCGGTCATACCATCGACACGTTATCGCCGGTTGAACTGGAACAGGCGCTGAACGCCAGCGGCTATCACGAAGACGTCTTGCGCAAATTCCACGCCGAACGCAAACCATTACCGCCGCTGCTGGATGACACCCTCAAGCGCTTTTCCATCGACAAGAACATCCGCACGTTCATCGAACAAATGAACAGCCCCGACGCAGAGGAATATGCGCAAGCGGATCCGGTCACTCAACTGAAATTGCTCACCGAACATTGCCCATGGCCGGAAAACAAAAGCCTGCGATTACTCGATCAGCAAGGTGAAACCGTGTGGCAAAGCAGTCGTCCTGATCTTCCTGCGATTGAGCTGACGAACTCTGGCGATCTGCTCGCCAACTTGCTGTTGGAGCTCGACGAGAGCGAACTTAAAACACTGCTCAAAGAAGATCCCTGGCTAACACCACAGGCACATACCGCACGCGCCCGTACCCTTAGAAAAACTCTGGCAAAAATTGCCACGGAACGCAGCAACATCCTGTTCGACACTCGCTATCGGGCGAGCGAACACATAACTGACGCCGGCGTGGACGCACTCATCGACACAACACCGGGCCTTCCCACCAGCCTCGCGCGGGAAATATTACGCGCCGCCACCGGCCGAGAACGGCAACAACTGAAACAACTGCCAGTGCCCAAACGACTGGTGCAGCTCGCACGTTGGGCGATGGACGAAGTGCGCAGCACTCGCGCCTTCGAAGGCTTCTACCTTGACTCGATCAACCAGCTCGACACGCATCGATTGGCGCTGCACTCACTCGAGAAACTCGCCGGCTGGCCGGACCACCTGCGCATCGACGTTCGTGAATTCGGTTTTGAAGGCACGCTGCGCGACAGTGTCGGCCAGCAAGATGCCGAGGTGCGCAAGACGCTGGTGCAGCTTGAAGATGCGCGTTATCAGGCATTCGATGAACAAGGACAGGCTTTGTCGGCACCGCAGGATTTCTACAGCGCCATATTGCAAGCTCTGCCGGACGACGCACGCCACTCCCTGAACATCAATATCGGCGAAAGCGCAAAACTCAAATACAGCCTGCGCGATAACGCATTGGCGCGCGAAGACCTGCAAAAATTGTTGTCACAACATCGCCAGCTCAAACCTGCTTACGACCCGAATTTCATGCGATTGCCGGGCGGCACCGAAGGCCATCGCCGCCTGCGCCCTCGCGCTCCGACTCTGGAGCAGCGCGCCATGGAGCTCAATCCATCCCTCACCGAGCCACAGCTGCAAACCTTTATGCAAAGGCTGCATGACCATCCTGACGGCCCGCGCATCGAGCTTTCGCGCCTGCGAGCCGAGTACGCAAAACTGCAGCTCGACCTGCATGTCTGGACGACTCAAACCCCGGCGCACCATCCGCTAACCGGTGTTCACGTCGACGCAACGGCGTTTGCTGAGGCGCAATTTGATCGACTGGTTTTTAAAGAGGTAGTCCAGCATTGCTGGCTCAAGCGAACCACACTCGACGAAGCATCACCCGAGGCTGGCAGCCTGCTGAACTTCGCCCGACCGATCATTGGCGAATTTCCACAACTGACTGCGGACTTCAGCCACATCACGCACTTATCCCTGGAAGGCAGTCCGGCCGCACTTGGCATCAACTACTTTTTGCAAAGTTTTCCAAAATTACGGCATCTGGAAATCCGCAGTTTCAATCTCGGCAGCCTTCCTCAAGCAATCAGCAACATGCCGCAACTGGATCAACTGATACTCGCCGAATGTGGTATCACTCTGGACGACGCGGCAGAGGCAACGCTTAACAATCTGAAAAGCCTCACTGCGCTGGATTTGTACGGCAATCCTCTGGGACGCACACCCAGCATCACAGCGATGCCTGAACTGAGTTACATCGATCTTGCCGACACCGGCATCACCCGCATTCCAAACGGTCTGGCAGGCCATCCCTCACTGAATACAGGCATCTTCAATAACAACCGGATCAGCGACATACCGCAGGCGTTTTTCCTCTCCCCGCCCGAGATCACTTCGGGCTTCGATTTCGCCCACAACCCGGTATCGACCGCGACACGCGACAGAATCAGAGCGCATTTTCATCAATCCGGACAGACGCTGGGAGTGCTCAGCGAGCCTGTTGATATCGCGCGAATCCGGCAGCTTTATTCTTTATTCAATGTCGAAGATGCCAGTCTGTTTTTCTACCGCATGCCGGGCTTCACGCAGGATGCAAGACTCGCGCTGACTCGACTGGAAGATGAGTTCAGAACCATGAGCACCGATCTCGCGGCCTGGACCGGCAATATCCCAGCGATAAATCCCTTTAGCCAAGCACCGTTTACAGCACTCGAACTGGCGGAAGAACACGCGGCTCGGGATGAATTCAAAACCCTTGTCGAAGAATGCTGGCGCAGGGAAAGCGAGTTTGATGAGGTGGGCGAAAGCGGTGAATCACTCTACGAGCTCAACCTGCCCACCACTGTCATCGGCGAGCTTCCTGCTTTGCACGCTGATTTCAGTCATGTCTCGACCTTGACCCTGTTCAGCGAAGAGGGCGCAACCTCCGGCGCCAACCAATTCCTGCACAATTTCCCCAACCTCAGAACGTTGAACATTCGTGAGTTTTCACTCGAAGACATTCCTCAGGCCGTGTTCAAGATGGGCAATCTGACGGCGCTCTACCTGACCGAATGCAACATCAGCCTGAGCGCACAGAGCGTTGCCGCACTGGGGGAAATGGTAGAGCTGGAGTTTCTCGACTTGAGCTACAACACGTTGGGGCGCACCCCGGACCTGAGGCAGTTAAGCAACCTCAGGGGATTGACGCTCAACAATACCGGCATCAGCAGAATCCCGGAGGGCCTGTTCCAACTTCAACACTTGGGTAACGCCGATTTAAGCGGCAATGCCATCACCGAGATGCCCAGCGACCTGCTCGAGCTGCCAGGGGAAATGGCCGAAGTCATTAATCTGCGCGGCAATCCGTTCAATGAACAGAGCAAGATAATCCTCAGCGCCTACTTCAAAAAGCACGGCATGGACTTTGGCATCGAAAGCACGATCGACGAGGCGGAGATGGAAGTTTCAACGTCCGAGGGCTCGGAAATCGACGAATAGTGTTCGTCGACTGAAGCGCGGCGATCAACCGCGCTCTGGCGGCACCGATGACAATTCAAACGGGCTGCTGCTGCGCCGCTGGTTGCGATCTTCCCGCGGCGTGGCGCCGAAGAAATTGCGGTAGGCGCTGGAGAAATGCGGCCCCGATGAGAAGCCACACGACAGGCCGATCTGGATGATCGACTTGCTGGTTTGCATCAACATCTGCCGGGCCTTGTTCAGGCGCAATTCCAGGTAGTACTGGCTCGGCACACGGTTGAGGTATTGCTTGAAGATGCGCTCCAACTGACGACGCGACACGCACACGTGCTGGGCGATTTCGTCGGTGGTCAGCGGTTCTTCGATGTTGGCTTCCATCAGCAACACCGCTTGGGTGAGCTTCGGATGGCTGGAGCCGAGACGGTTCTGCAACGGGATGCGCTGACGCTCGCCGCCCTCGCGGATGCGCTCGACCACCAGTTCTTCGGAAACGGCGCCGGCCAGTTCCGCACCGTGATCGCGGGCCAGTACCGCCAACAGCAAATCGAGAACCGACATGCCGCCGCAGGCAGTCAGTCGATCACGATCCCAGTCGAACAGATGACTGGTGGCGATGACTTTCGGGAAGCGTTCAGCGAAATCATCCTGCCAGCGCCAGTGCACGGCAGCGCGATAACCGTCGAGCAAACCGAGTTGTGCCAACGGATAAACACCGGCAGACAAACCGCCGATGACCGTACCGGCACGTACCAATTGCTTGAGCGCACTGCTGAGTGCCGGGGCCAATGTGGTCGGCGGCTCGTCAGCGAGCAGGAACAGTTTCTGGAAGTTTTCGAGCTTGCCCGCCCACGCTTCACCGGGCAGTTGCCAGGCACCTTCGGCCGGTGGTTCGGCTTGCAGGAACGACAGTTCGTAAACCACGTCCGGGTGCACCCGCTGAGCAACACGCAAGGCTTCCTCCGCCAGCGCCAGCGTCAACGCTTTAGTGCTGGGCCAAATCAGGAAACCAATTCGATGGGCAGTCATGGGCGGGCAATCCGAAGCGAAGAACAGTGATGAAGGCATGGGCCAATGCTAGCCCGTAAATGAACACAAATCTTGAGCCTGACGCAGATCCACCATCGGAATGAAATGCCTTTCCGATGTAGGAGCTGTCGAGTGAAACGAGGCTGCGATCTTTTGATCTTCAAAAACAGATCAAAAGATCGCAGCCTTCGGCAGCTCCTACAGTGGATTGGAGCCAGCCTTCAGGTCGCGAAGCATGACCTAATTTGGTGCATAACGGCAGCGATTACTTGAGGCTGCCCGAGAGGAATTGTTGCAAACGTTCTGATTGCGGATTCACCAGCACTTCACGCGGGTTGCCGCTTTCTTCAACCACGCCTTTGTGCAGGAACACCAACTGGTTCGACACTTCACGGGCGAAGCCCATTTCGTGCGTCACCACGACCATGGTGCGACCTTCCTGAGCCAGCGCTTGCATCACCTTCAGCACGTCGCCGACCAGTTCCGGGTCGAGGGCCGAGGTCGGTTCATCGAACAGCATCACTTCAGGTTCCATCGCCAGCGCACGGGCGATCGCCACGCGCTGCTGCTCGCCACCGGACATGTGGCCCGGGAACGCATCTTTACGATGGGCCACGCCGACCTTGTTCAGGTAGTACTCGGCTTTTTCGCGCGCTTCGTACTTGGGTACGCCGAGCACGTGAACCGGCGCTTCCATGATGTTTTCAATCGCGGTCATGTGCGACCACAGGTTGAAATGCTGGAACACCATCGACAGGCGCGAACGCATGCGTTGCAGCTGCTTCGGATCAGCGGCTTTCAGCGCGCCGTCCTTGTTCGCCACCAGTTTCAGCTCTTCGTTGTTGAGCAGAATCTTTTCAGGGTGAGGATGATCGATATTTTTGATGATGGTCTTGTATGTAATTTTTGTTGTGGTACTTGTTGATATGTTTGTTATCAGTTTGATT
>NZ_JBIVMX010000077.1:0-21424 GCF_044753305.1 Pseudomonas sp. NPDC088429
ATGAAGGACGGGTGGACACGCAACGGCAAACCTCTGGTCACCGGCGGCCTGTTGGCGCTGGTCATCGTGTTCGGCTGGCAGGCTTATCACAAATATCAGGGCAACCAGTCGCAAGGCGCCTCGGTGCTCTATCAGCAATTGCTGGAAACCACGCTGACGCCTGACGGCAAGCCTGATGCTGCCCGCGTTGCGGATCTGGCCGGCAAGCTCAACAGCGAATTCGGCGGTACTGCCTACGCGCAGTACGGCAGCCTGTTCGTCGCCAAAGTGGCGGTCGACAGCGGCAAGCTGGACGACGCCGCGACCGAGCTGAAAGCCATCGTCGACAAACCGGTCAACCCGGCGCTGGGCGAAATCGCCCGTCAGCGTCTGGCACAGGTTTTGGGTGCGTTGAACAAAGCTGAAGACGGTCTGAAACTGCTCGACGGCGACGCCGACAAAGCGTTCCTGGCCACTCGCGAAGAACTCAAGGGCGACCTGCTGGTGCAGCTGGGCCGTACCGATGACGCGAACAAGGCGTATCAAAAAGCCAAGGCAGCACTGTCGGATGAAGCGGCGGTCGGTGGCCTTCAAATCAAGCTCGACGACCTGGCCAAAGGGGATGCGTGACGTGATCCGTTGGAAGCATGCAGCATTGCTGGCTCTGGCCCTTCTGGCCGCGGGTTGCAGCAGCAACAGCAAAAAAGAATTGCCACCGGCTGAACTGACCGACTTCAAAGAAGAAGTGGTTCTGCAAAAGCAGTGGAGTCGTTCGATCGGTGACGGTCAGGGCGAAACCTATAACATGCTGGTGCCGGCGATCGACGGTGACACCATCTACGCCGCCGATGTAACCGGCGTGGTGATGGGCATGGATCGCAGCAACGGCGACGTGAAGTGGAAGCAAGACCTTGAACTGCCTGTCTCCGGCGCCGTTGGCGTGGGTTACGGTCTGGTTCTGATCGGTACGCTGCGTGGCGAAGTCGTCGCTCTGGACGCCAGCAATGGTGAAGAGAAGTGGCGTGCTCGCGTCAACAGCGAAGTACTCGCGCCGCCGGCCAACAACGGCGACGTGGTGGTTGTGCAGACTCAGGACGATCGTCTGATCGGTCTGGATGCCTCCACCGGTACGCAACGCTGGGTGTATGACAGCACCCCGGCCGTTCTGACCCTGCGTGGCACCAGTGCACCGCTGGTCACCAATCGCCTCGCGGTGGCTGGCCTGTCGACTGGTAAAGTCGTCGCCCTGGATATTTCCAACGGCGTGCCGGTCTGGGAACAACGCATTGCGATTCCGCAAGGTCGTTCGGAACTGGAGCGCGTGGTCGACATCGACGGCGGTCTGCTGTTGTCCGGCGGTACCCTGTACGTTGCCAGCTATCAGGGTCGCGTCGCGGCACTGGATCTGGAAAGCGGTCGTCAACTCTGGCAGCGCGATGCGTCGAGCTACGCGGGTATTGCTCAGGGTTTCGGCAGCGTTTACGTGAGCCTGTCTTCGGGCACTGTTGAAGGCGTCGACGAGCGTTCCACCACAGCATTGTGGAGCAACGATTCGCTGGCTCGCCGTCAACTGTCGGCTCCGGAAGTGTTCTCCAGCTATGTAGCAGTGGGTGACCTGGAAGGTTATCTGCACCTGTTGAGTCAGGTTGACGGTCGTTTCGTCGGCCGTGAGCGCATCGACAGCGACGGCCTGCGTGCCCGTCCGCTGGTGGTGGGTGACACGATTTATGTGTATGGCAACAGCGGCAAACTGGAAGCCCTGACCATCAAGTAACAACTATGCTTGGGGATAACACCCCAGGCAGCTTCACTTGTGGAAGTGAACCTGTTCACTCCCACAGTGTTGCCCCGAGCACCAGCCGCTGCCTCGCAGCGGCTTTTGTATTTTCTGAAATAACGAAGTGGAGAGCCGCATGGTTCCCGTAATCGCCCTGGTGGGCCGACCGAACGTCGGCAAGTCCACCTTGTTCACCCGCCTCACCAGGACTCGCGACGCCATCGTCGGCGACTTGTCCGGTCTGACCCGTGATCGCCAGTACGGTGAGGCCAAGTGGCAAGGGCGTTCCTACATTCTGGTCGACACCGGTGGTATCTCCGGTGACGAGCACGGTATGGACGAAAAAATGGCCGAGCAGTCGCTGCTGGCTATTGAAGAAGCGGATGTTGTGCTGTTCCTGGTAGATGCCAAGGCCGGTTTCACTGCCGCCGACCAGATGATCGCCGAACACCTGCGCAAACGTAACAAGCGTTCCTACGTGGTTGCCAACAAGGTCGACAACATCGACCCGGAAATGGCCCGCGCTGAATTCGCACCACTGGGCATGGGCCACGCGATTCCGATCGCTGGTGCTCACGGCCGTGGCATCACGCAGATGCTGGAAATCGCCCTGGGTGATTTCCCGCGTGATGAAGAAGAGCCGGAAGACGGCGAAGAAGAAATCGTTGCCGAAGGTGAGGAAGCCAAGCGCATTCCTGGCCCGAGCGAAAAAGACGGGATCAAGATCGCCATCATCGGTCGTCCGAACGTCGGCAAATCGACCCTGGTCAACCGTATGCTCGGTGAAGACCGGGTAATCGTTTATGACCAGCCCGGCACCACCCGCGACAGTATCTACATCCCGTTCGAGCGGAATGAAGAGAAGTACACGCTGATCGACACCGCCGGTGTGCGCAAGCGCGGCAAGATTCACGAAGAAGTTGAAAAGTTCTCCGTGGTGAAAACCCTGCAAGCGATCAAAGACGCCAACGTGGTGATCTTTGTGATGGACGCCCGTGAAGGTGTGGTCGATCACGACCTCAACCTGCTCGGCTTCGCCATCGAGTCGGGCCGTGCGCTGGTGATCGCGATCAACAAGTGGGACGGCATGACGCCGAGCGAGCGCGACTTCGTCAAGGTCGAGCTGCAGCGTCGTCTGTTCTTCGTTGATTACGCCGACATCCACTTCATTTCGGCACTGCACGGCACTGGCGTGGGCAACCTCTACGCATCCGTACAGAACTCGTTCAAGTCCGCGGTTACCCGCTGGCCGACCAACCGTCTGACCCAGATTCTGGAAGACGCGGTGGGCGAGCACGCGCCACCGATGGTCAACAACCGCCGGATCAAGCTGCGTTACGCTCACTTGGGTGGTGCTAACCCGCCGATCATCGTGATCCACGGTAACCAGATCGAGAAAGTGCCGAAGTCGTATGTGCGCTATCTGGAGAACACTTACCGTCGTGTGCTCAAGCTGGTCGGTACGCCGATCCGCATCGAGTTCAAGGGCGGCGAGAACCCGTACGAAGGCAACAAAAACACCCTGACCGACCGCCAGGTCAACAGGAAGCGTCGAATGATGTCGCACAGCAAGAAAGCCGACAAAAAGCGCCGCGACAAGAAGTAATTGAGGTGGCCATTCCTGCCTTGGTGTGGGAATGCTCAATGGCTTCTGTAGGAGCTGCCGCAGGCTGCGATCTTTTGATTTTGCTTTAAAGGAAAGATCAGAAGATTGCAGCCTTCGGCAGCTCCTACAGGGTTCTGCGATAAGAAGGGCGCTCACCAGAGCGCCCTTTTTTTATGGGCGCCGGATGGGCTATCCTCGGGCTCTCCCGCGCCGTCGTCAGAGCCGGGTGTTGAGCAGGGAACCCCCGATGATCACCAGTAAGCTGCCGAATGTCGGCATCACTATTTTCACGCAGATGTCTCAGCTCGCGGCGCAGACCGGCGCGATCAACCTGTCCCAGGGTTTTCCTGATTTCGACGGCCCGCAGTCGTTGCGCGATGCGGTCGGTCGGCACATTGCCAGTGGCCACAACCAGTATTCGCCGATGACCGGTTTGCCGGCGCTGCGCGAACAGATTGCGCTGAAAATCGAGCGCAGCTATGGCGTGCAGGTCAACGCCGACAGCGAAGTGACCGTCACTCCCGGTGCGACTCAAGCCATCTTCTGTGCGATTCAGGCGGTTATCCACAGCGGCGACGAAGTCATCGTGTTCGATCCATGCTACGACAGCTATGCACCGGCGACGGAATTGGCGGGCGGTCGTTGCGTGCATGTGCAACTGAACCCGGATGACTTCTCCATCGATTTCGAGCAACTCGCGGCGGCCCTGAGCCCGCGCACGAAAATGATCGTCATCAACACCCCGCACAACCCGAGCGGCGCCCTGATCACCCGCGACGAACTCGATCAACTGGCAGCGCTGATCCGCGACCGCGACATCTACCTGATCAGCGATGAAGTCTACGAACACCTGGTCTTCGACGGCGTGCCCCACGTCAGCGTGCTCGCGCACGAAGAGCTGTATCAGCGCGCCTTCGTGGTCAGCTCGTTCGGCAAGACCTATCACGTCACGGGCTGGAAAACCGGCTATGTCGTTGCGCCGCCGGCACTGACCGCCGAACTGCGTAAAGTCCATCAGTACGTCAGCTTCTGCGGCGTCACACCGCTGCAATACGCGTTGGCCGATTACATGGCCGAGCACCCGGAGCACGTCGAAGAGTTGCCGGGTTTTTATCAGGCCAAACGCGACCTGTTCTGCGACCTGCTGGCCCCGTCGCGCTTCACCTTCAGCCGTGTCGCGGGCACCTATTTCCAACTGGTCGACTACTCGCAGATTCGTCCTGATCTGAGCGATGTCGAGATGGCGATGTGGATGACCCGTGAGCACGGCGTGGCAAGTATTCCGGTGTCGGTGTTCTACCAGAATCCACCGCAAGGCCAGCGCCTGGTGCGCCTGTGCTTTGCCAAGCGCGAGGAGACGCTGCGTGAAGCGGCGGCGAAACTATGCGTGATCTGAGTGCATTACCCGATCTGAATCTGGCGCTGATCCAGACCACCCTGGCCTGGCACGACCGTCAGGCCAACTTCGAGCATTTCGAGCAATTGCTGGAGCAGGCGCGTGGGGCGGATTTGATCATCCTGCCGGAAATGTTCACCACCGGTTTCTCCATGGAGTCAGAAACGCTCGCCGAAGCCGAGAACGGCCCGACCAGCAAATGGCTGCGCGTTCAGGCGGCGAAACTCGATGCGGTGATTACCGGCAGCGTGATTATTCAGGCGGCAGACGGCAGCCATCGTAATCGTCTGTTGTGGGCGCGGCCGGACGGTGAAGTGTTGCATTACGACAAGCGTCACCTGTTCCGCATGGCCGGTGAGCACAACCACTACACCCCCGGCGAGCGGCAGGTGCAATTCGAACTGAAGGGCTGGCGCGTGCGTCCGCTGATTTGCTACGACCTGCGCTTCCCGGTGTGGAGCCGTGATTCGCAGGATACGGATTTGCTGCTGTACACCGCGAACTGGCCGGGTGCGCGGCGTTTGCACTGGAACCGTTTGCTGCCGGCGCGGGCGATCGAAAACCTTTGTTATGTGGCAGCGGTGAATCGCGTTGGCACTGATGGTAAGGGTTTCGCTTATACCGGTGACAGCCAGGTGCTGGATTTTCAGGGCGAGAGCTTGCTGGCGGCGGGGGAGGCGGACGGGGTGTTCAAGGTGGTGCTGGAAGCGGCGCCATTGGCGGCGTATCGCGAGCGTTTTCCGGCGAATCTGGATGCCGATACGTTTGAGTTCACCTGAAAGGATGGGGTGACGGACAGGACGCCTTCGTGAGCAATCTGATCGTTCCACGCTCTGCGTGGGAATGCAGCCCGTGACGCTCTGCGTCACTGGACGCGGAGCGTCCCCTGATTCATTCCCACGCGGAGCGTGGGAACGATCGCCGTCAGCAGACAAAAAAAAGGCCCCGAAGCTTTAGCTTCGGGGCCTTTTGCATTTCAGCAGTCGATTACGCCGCTTTCGCCTCAGGCTGGCTCAGCGAGCGGTTCAGCGCGCTGAACAGTGCCTTGAAGCTGGCCGTGGTGATGTTTTCATCGATACCCACGCCGTGCACCGCACGTTCACCGTTCACACGCAGCTCGATGTACGCCGCCGCTTTGGCGTTGGTGCCGGCGCCGATTGCGTGTTCGTTGTAGTCCATGATCTCCACCGGAATCGGCAGGCCGGCGACCAGTGCTTCCAGCGCACCGTTGCCCTTGCCGCGCCAGTGCAGGTTGGTTTCGCCCTGACCTTTGCTCGCCACTTCCACTTCAACATTGCTGTTGCCGTTTTCTTCCTGCAAGCGATGGCTGACCAGCGCGTACGGGGTGTTGGCTTGCAGGTATTCGCTGATCAACAGCGAGTGAATCTGCTTGGCGGTCATCTCCAGACCGAGACGATCGGTTTCACGCTGCACAACCTGACTGAATTCGATCTGCATGCGACGTGGCAGGCTGATGCCGTATTCCTGCTCCAGCAAGTACGCGATGCCGCCCTTGCCCGACTGGCTGTTGACGCGAATCACCGCCTCGTAGCTGCGGCCGATGTCGGCCGGGTCGATCGGCAAGTACGGCACTTCCCACAGTGCGTCTGGTTTCTGCTGGGAGAAACCTTTGCGGATCGCATCCTGGTGCGAGCCGGAGAACGCGGTGTGCACCAGGTCGCCAACGTAAGGGTGACGCGGGTGAACCTGAATCTGGTTGCACTCTTCGACGACTTTGCGCACGCCGTCGATGTCGGAGAAGTCCAGCTGCGGGTCGAGACCCTGGGTGTACATGTTCAGTGCGACCGTGACGAGGTCGACGTTACCGGTACGCTCGCCGTTGCCGAACAGGCAGCCTTCGACGCGATCGGCGCCCGCCATCAGGCCCAGCTCGGTGGCGGCAACGCCAGTGCCACGGTCGTTGTGGGTGTGCAGGCTGATGATCACGCTGTCACGACGGTTGATGTTGCGGCCGAACCACTCGATCTGATCGGCGTAGATGTTCGGCGTTGCGCACTCAACGGTGGCGGGCAGGTTGAGGATCATCTTGTGCTCAGGCGTCGGGTTCCACACCTCGATCACCGCGTCACAGACTTCCTTGGCGAATTCCAGCTCGGTAGCGCTGAAGGTTTCCGGCGAGTATTCGAACGTCCACTCGGTGTCCGGCTGCATCGCGGCGTATTTGACGAACAGCTTGGCGGCGTTCACGGCGATGGCCTTGATGCCGTCCTTGTCCTGGTTGAAGACGATACGACGGAAAGAAGGCGAAGTGGCGTTGTACAAGTGAACGATGGCTTTCTTCGCGCCGCGCAGGGATTCGAAGGTGCGCTCGATCAAGTCTTCACGACCCTGGGTCAGCACCTGAATGGTGGTGTCGTCCGGGATGTGGCCTTCTTCGATGAGGGTGCGCACGAAGTCGAAGTCGGTTTGCGAAGCGGCCGGGAACGAGGCTTCGATTTCCTTCACGCCGACTTGCACCAGGGTTTTCCAGAAGCGCAGCTTCTTCACCGCGTCCATCGGCTCGATCAGCGACTGGTTGCCGTCACGCAGGTCGGAGCTGCACCAGATCGGCGCGGTGTCGATGGTCTTCGACGGCCAGGTGCGATCCGGCAGGTTGATGACAGGAAACGCGCGGTATTTCGAAGACGGGTCTTTGAGCATGCTCATCGGGAAATTCCTTATTGTCTGGGCCGAAAAAAGGCGGCCTGCCGGTGTTACGAATATGTTGGGAAAAGCTCTGGGCGAGGCGCAGCGATTCAGCCTGGCAGTCGTGCGCTGACGAGGCACAGGCTGCGGTGCTGGCGAAGCTGAATGAGGGTGTGAGAGGTTTTCATGCCTTCAACCCTAACCGCGAGGGGAGAGGATGGCAAGCAGTCGAAAAAAATTGAGAGGAATACTCGGAAAGAGAGTTTTTGCGGGATTTTATTGCGAGTAAATCAGCGGATCTTGTTGAAGTTTGCGTGAGGTTAGATTGGGACGCAATTGACGGTGGTGGGTGTCAGAGGGTGTTTTAGTGGTTTTGAGGCCGTCTTCGCGAGCAAGCTCTGCTCCTACAAGTATGCGGTGTCCTGGTAGGAGCAAAGCTTGCTCGCGAAGAGGCCATTAGCCTCACCGAATTCCTTAAGGTTGAAACGCGCCAATGAAAATCGCCGGATCCACCCGCGCATCATTCAGGCTGACATTCCAGTGCATATGCGGCCCGGTTGCGCGGCCGGTCATGCCCACCTTGCCCACCACCGCGCCACGCGCCAGTTGCTGGCCGTCCTTCACGTCAATCTTCGACATATGGCAGAACATGCTGATAAAGCCCTGCCCATGGTCGACGAACACCGTGTTGCCATTAAAGAAGTAGTTGCCGATCAGAATTACCTTACCCGCCGCCGGGGTCTTGATCGGCGTGCCTGCCGGTACAGCGAAATCGAGACCGGCGTGCGGATTGCGTTCTTCACCATTAAAGAAGCGGCGCACACCAAACTTGCTCGACAGCGGCCCGTTGACCGGCTTGTCCAACAGCAGATTGCTCGGCGTGTTCGGGCTGAAGCTGCGATAGGCCTTGATCTGCACGGCCAGCTCACCCTCGATGCGCTTAAGGTTCGACTGATCCGGATTGACCTGCTGCTTGTTCTTCAGGGTGATGTGCTGTTCCGGGTATTTCTTGTTGCCGACAGTAAACGGCAGATTACGGCCGCCACTGCTGATCTGCTGCGCACCCGGTTTGACTGTCAACGGCACGCCGACGATTGCCAGCCAGTTGTCCTGTTCCTTGACCACCAGCACCGGTTTGCCTTGATAGGTGGCGGTCGGCGCCTGCGCGGCCGTGCCCAGATCAACCACGGCGACGCCACCCGGTACCGGTTTGTTGAGCATGCGGGTGATGTAGCTGTCGGCATGGGCGTTGAAGGTCAGGCAGAGCAAAAACAGTGGAGCCAGAAAACGCGGCATGTATCAGTCCAGTAAAGAAAGGGTGACAGGCGTCAGGTGATTGTCCTCGACGCGCACTTGCAGTTCGCCTTCGCCGAGTTTGGCTTTCAGACGCTGGCCGGTGTGGGTCTGCGCGGCGTTACGAATCGCATGGCCGCGCTCATCGAGCAGAATGCTGTAACCACGACCGAGGGTCGCCAACGGGCTGACCACGTGCAGCGTCTGCATCTGACTGTGCAATTGCAGACGACGGTTTTTCAGGCCTTCACGCATGGCACGCGGCAGACGCTCGGCGAGGCTGTCTAGACGCTGGCGCAACATCGCCAACTGGCGGCCTGGGTGTTGCCCGGCGAGGCGGGTTTCCAGACGGATCAGCCGTTCGCGACGGGTATTGAGACTGCGCTCGAAGGCCCGGCGCATGCGCATGTCCAGATCGTCCAGACGTTGCGCTTGCTGGCGCAGACGTTCGCCGGGATGACGCAGGCGACGCGCCATGCCTTCGAGGCGCAGACGATCACGCATCAAACGGTCACGCATGCGCATCACCAGGCGGCGATGCAGGCTTTCGACCTGGCGGATCAGATGGCTGGAATCAGGCGCGAGCAATTCGGCAGCCGCAGATGGCGTCGGTGCGCGAACGTCAGCAACAAAGTCACTGATCGACACATCGGTTTCATGGCCAACCGCGCTGACAATCGGTGTCACGCAGGCATCGACGGCGCGGGCCACGGCTTCTTCGTTGAAACACCAGAGGTCTTCCAGCGAGCCGCCGCCACGGGCGAGGATCAATGCGTCGAAACCCCGCGCATCGGCCATTTTCAGCGCGCGAACGATTTGTGCAGTGGCTTCGCGGCCCTGTACGGCGGTCGGAATCAGCGTCAACTGAACCTGCGGCGCACGACGGCGGAACACGCTGATGATGTCGCGAATCACCGCGCCGGTCGGCGAACTGATAATGCCGATGCGCTGCGGATGCGCGGGCAGCGGCACTTTGCGCTCGGCACTGAACAGGCCTTCGGCGCTGAGCTTTTCTTTCAGCGCATCGAAGGCCAGACGCAGCACCCCGTCGCCGGCAGGCTCCACGGTGTCGAGGATTAACTGATAGTCGCCACGGCCTTCGAACAGCGAGACCTTGCCCCGCACCTTCACCGCCAAACCATCTTTCAGCGCCTGGCGCACGCGCGCGGCGTTCTGCCGGAACAGCGCGCAGCGCACCTGCGCGCCACTGTCCTTGAGCGTGAAGTAGATGTGGCCGGACGCCGGTCGGGCGAGGTTGGAGATTTCGCCTTCGACCCAGATGTTGCTGAACACGTCTTCGAGCAACACCCGCGCGCGGCCGTTGAGCTGGCTGACGGTCAGGACTTCACGGTCCAGGCCAAGTCTTGCAAAGGGATCTTTAATCATGGGGCGCAGTTTAAAGGCATTCTCGCCGTCATTGCACGATCCCTGTAGGAGCTGTCGAGTGAAACGAGGCTGCGATCTTTTGATCTGGTTTTTGAGATCAAGGTCAAAAGATCGCAGCCTTCGGCAGCTCCTACAGGGGAGGTGTGAAGGTCTGGAGGAAGTGGTGGATCAGGGGACTGGGATTCTGGCGGTAGGCGAGGGCGACGGTGCTTTGGCTGTCGGGATCGCTGAGCGTTAGAAAGCGTACGCCGCTCGGTGCAATGTCTTGCATTGATTCCGGCAGCAGGGCAATGCCGAATCCGCCCTGAATCAATTGTAACTGCGTGGTCTTGCGCGACATTACTCGCGCCGCTTTCGGGAAGAAACCCTGGCGCATGCACAGATCGGCGCACAAATAGCTCAGGCCGCCGCGCTGTGGATGGGGAATGGAGATGAAGGCTTCGTCCTTGAGCTGCGCCAGTTCCACCGTATCCAAGGTGGCCAGTCGATGATCCGCCGGCACGGCCAGCAGCAGGCGCTCACTAAACAGCGGCACGATCTGAATGCCTTCGCGCTGGCGCAGCACTGGCAGGCGCAGCAAACCGACATCGAGGCGACCTTCGGCCAATTCCTCCAATTGCGCCTCGGAAGACAGTTTGCCGATATCCAGCGACACGCCCGGTTGTTGCTGTAGATAAGCGCCGATAATACTGAGCAAACGCCCACTGATCGGCACGGTGCTGGAATGGCTCAAACGCAGAGTGCCGAGTTGCCCGTTACCGACTTCGGTGGCCATGACGCTGGCCTTGTTCAGTTCGATCAGCAGATTACGCGCTCGCGGCAAAAACGCTTCGCCCGCCGCCGTGAGTCGCGGCTGGCGTGCAGTACGCTCGAACAGCGGCGTTTGCAGGTGCGTCTCCATGGCCTTGATCTGCCGGCTTAGCGCCGATTGGGCAATGAACAAGCGCTCCGCCGCCGCACTGAAACTGCCGCATTCAGCGATTTCAACGAAGTAACGCAATTGTCGGGTGGAAAGCATCAGGTATGCCTTTTCGAGATGACTTGGCGACTTTGAAGATATTAGTCGCAAGCGTTGGCGCTGGCTAAAGTCATCTCAGGCTTATTAAGGAAGCGCATCGATGAGCGTGGCGGGTTTGTTGAGTGAGTGGCAGTGGGGCGTGCAAGGCTGGGTGATCATCGGCTTGGGCATCGTGCTGGCTTATATCGTCTTCGGTATCGCAGGGTTCGGCACGGCGTTGGTGGCGGGGCCGATTCTGATTCTGTTCATGCCGTTGTCGAAGATCGTGCCGCTGCTGGTGTTGCTGGATTTCGTCGCGGCGTTCGGCAATCTGCTGCCGTCGCGGCGCGATGTCGCTAAGCCGGAGCTGTTGCGGTTGCTGCCGTGTATGGCGGTCGGTTGTACGTTGGGGGTGATATTCCTGCTTAACCTCAAATCCGACCTGCTGTTGCTGTTGATGGGGCTGTTTATCAGCGCTTACGCGATTTACAGCCTGTGGGTGAAAGCGCGGCCGACGCAATTGTCGGCCGGGTGGGCAGTGCCGATGGGCACGGTGGGTGGGTTATTTGGTGCGCTGTTTGGCAGTGGCGGCTTTTTATATGCGATTTATTTGAACAGCCGATTGCCGAAGGAAGCGGCGCGGGCCACGCAAAGTGCGCTGATCAGTTGCAGCACGGTGGTGCGTTTGAGCTTGTTTGCCATCGCCGGGGTGTATGCCGAGCTACCCTTGTTGATGTTGGCGCTGTGTCTGTTGCCGGCCATGGCGTTGGGGTTGTGGGTCGGGCGGCGGTTGACCATGAAGTTGTCGCGCGAGGCGTTTGTGCGATTGGTGACGTGGCTGGTGCTCGCGAGTGGGCTGGCGTTGATCGGGCGCTATCTCAGCACTTGACCGGATTTTGTCAGGGATTAAGCTGCCGGCCGCAATTCCTTTGTAGGAGTGAGCCTGCTCGCGATAGCGGTGTATCAGTTGATCTTGATGTGTCTGACCCACCGCTATCGCGAGCAGGCTCACTCCTACAGAGGTAAATTTCAGTATCTGCAGCAGGCTTGCACCATGAATTCGCAAAGCATCATCGTCCCGAAAATCTCCACCCTGCCGGTGCACGAACCCCGGGCCCGGGCGATCGTGCGCTGGCTGGTGCGCAAAAACATCGTCAAGGAAGAGCTGAGCACCTGTGGCCGCACTGGCAATCGCATGGCTTACGCGATTGCCGATGGCGCGCGGGCCGTGGTGCTGCACCCGCAGGCGTTGCCGTTCGGTGAGCCTATCAATGGTCTGGAAATCGTCACCAAACGCTGCATCTATACCCCGGCCAAGGGGTTTCTCGGAGAAGCCGGTTGTGCCGAATGCCGTCGCGAGATCGGCGAGGCACTGTTCGAAAGCCTGGAAGACTGGATGCCTGGGCGCACCGATAACTTCACCTGCCCGGAATGCGGGCACGAAGACGACATCAACGGCTTTCTGTATTTGCAGGAGTGCGGGTTTTCCAACCTCGGCTTCATCTTCAACAACTGGCTGGAAGCGGGTTTCAAACAGAGCTTCCTCGACGAGTTCGCCGACTGGCTCGATCTCCCCGTCAGTTGGGTAAAAGTAGAACTCTGACCCTCAAATATTCCCTGTAGGAGCTGCCGAAGGTTGCGATCTTTTGATCTTGTTATTAACAGACAACGTCAAAAGATCGCAGCCTCCGGCAGCTCCTACAAAAAACAGGGTTTTCCGTATATCAATTAGACTGAGTTTTACGTTGATCCGAAGGGGGTGTCTGACTATAATGGCGCGCTTCCATTTTCCCGCTCGGGAGCCCCCGCGATGCTGCGTATCAGCCAAGAAGCTCTGACATTCGACGACATTCTCCTAGTGCCCGGTTATTCCGAGGTGCTTCCTAACGAAGTCAGTCTCAAGACCCGCCTAACCCGTGGCATCGAGCTGAATATTCCTCTGGTTTCTGCCGCAATGGACACCGTCACTGAAGCCCGTCTGGCAATTGCCATGGCTCAGGAAGGTGGCATCGGCATTATCCACAAGAACATGACCATCGAGCAGCAAGCTGCCGAAGTTCGCAAGGTCAAGCGTTACGAAGCCGGTGTAGTCAAGGATCCGATCACCATCGAGGCTGATGCCACGGTGCGTGAACTGTTCGAACTGACCCGTCTGCACAACATTTCCGGCGTTCCGGTACTGCACGATGGCGACCTGGTCGGCATCGTCACTTCCCGTGACGTGCGTTTCGAAAACCGTCTGGAAGCCACCGTCCGTGAAGTGATGACGCCTAAAGAGCGTCTGGTCACGGTCAAGGAAGGCGCTGACAAGAACGACGTTCGCGAGTTGCTGCACAAAAACCGCATCGAACGCGTTCTGATCGTTGACGACAAATTTGCCCTCAAAGGCATGATGACCGTTAACGACATCGAAAAAGCCAAAGCCTACCCGCTGGCCAGCAAGGACGATCAAGGTCGTCTGCGCGTTGGCGCTGCTGTCGGTACCGGTAAAGACACCGGTGACCGCGTCGCCGCTCTGGTCAATGCCGGTGTAGACGTGGTGGTAGTCGATACCGCTCACGGTCACTCCAAAGGCGTGATCGACCGCGTTCGCTGGGTTAAACAGAATTTCCCTGAAGTGCAGGTGATCGGCGGCAACATCGCCACCGGCGCCGCTGCCAAGGCTCTGGCCGAAGCAGGCGCTGACGCAGTCAAGGTCGGTATCGGCCCTGGCTCGATCTGCACCACCCGCATCGTCGCCGGTGTCGGCGTCCCGCAAATCAGTGCCATCGCCAACGTTGCTGCTGCCCTTGAAGGCACTGGCGTACCGTTGATCGCCGACGGCGGCATCCGTTTCTCCGGTGACCTGTCCAAGGCCATCGTTGCCGGTGCTTCCTGCGTGATGATGGGCTCGATGTTCGCCGGTACTGAAGAAGCGCCGGGCGAAATCGAACTGTTCCAGGGCCGTTCGTACAAGGCGTATCGCGGCATGGGGTCGCTGGGCGCCATGTCCCAGGCTCAAGGTTCCTCCGACCGTTACTTCCAGGATTCCTCGGCAGGCGCCGAGAAACTTGTTCCGGAAGGCATCGAAGGCCGTGTGCCGTACAAAGGCACCCTGAGCGCGATCATTCACCAGTTGATGGGCGGTCTGCGTTCCTCGATGGGCTACACCGGTAGCGCCAACATCGAAGAAATGCGCACCAAGCCTGAATTCGTGCGGATCACCGGCGCCGGCATGGCCGAATCCCACGTTCACGACGTGCAGATCACCAAAGAAGCGCCAAACTACCGGGTCGGCTAACGCCGACAGCTATAAGCCACAAGCTATAAGCTGCAAGCGGTACTGCATTCATGCAGCTACCGCGCAGCTTCCGATAACTTGCAGCTTGCAGCTTGAAGCTTGCAACTGCTTTTCAGAGCTCTACCATGGCCCTCGATATTCACGCTCACCGCATCCTGATCCTCGACTTCGGTTCGCAATACACCCAACTGATCGCCCGCCGCGTGCGCGAGATCGGTGTGTACTGCGAACTGCACCCGTTCGACATGGACGAAGATGCGATCCGCGAATTCGCTCCTAAAGGCGTCATCCTCGCCGGCGGCCCCGAGTCCGTACACGTCGCCGACAGCCCGCGCTGCCCACAGGCAGTGTTCGATCTGGGCGTACCGGTTTTCGGTATCTGCTACGGCATGCAGACCATGGCCGAGCAACTGGGCGGCAAGGTTGAAGGTTCCGAGCTGCGTGAGTTCGGTTACGCCCGCGTTGACGTAGTCGGCAAGAGCCGCCTGCTCGACGGCATCGAAGACCACATCGACGCTGATGGCCTGTTCGGCCTCGACGTCTGGATGAGCCACGGTGACAAGGTCACCAAGATGCCGGAAGACTTCCACGTCCTCGCCAGCACCCCGAGCTGCCCGATCGCCGGTATGTTCAACGACGCTCGCGGCTACTACGGCGTGCAGTTCCACCCGGAAGTGACCCACACCAAACAGGGCGGTCGCATCCTGTCGCGCTTCGTTCTCGACATCTGCGGCTGTGAAGCCCTGTGGACGCCGTCGAAGATCGCTGAAGACGCCATCGCCAACATCCGCGCTCAGGTCGGCACCGACAACGTGCTGCTGGGTCTGTCCGGCGGCGTTGACTCCTCGGTGGTTGCCGCGCTGCTGCACAAAGCCATCGGCGACCAATTGACCTGCGTCTTCGTCGACAACGGCCTGCTGCGTCTGCACGAAGGCGAGCAAGTGATGGCCATGTTCGCCGAGAACATGGGCGTCAAGGTAATCCGCGCCAACGCTGAAGAGCAGTTCCTGAACAACCTGGCCGGCGAAGCCGATCCAGAGAAGAAGCGCAAAATCATCGGTCGCACCTTCATCGACGTATTCGATGCCCAGTCGAACAAACTGGACAACATCAAGTACCTCGCTCAGGGCACCATCTACCCGGACGTGATCGAGTCGGCTGGCGCGAAAAGCGGCAAGGCCCACGTGATCAAGTCGCACCACAACGTGGGCGGCCTGCCGGAAGAGATGAACCTGAAACTGGTCGAGCCACTGCGCGAACTGTTCAAGGACGAAGTCCGTCGTCTGGGCCTGGAACTCGGCCTGCCGTACGACATGGTCTACCGTCACCCATTCCCGGGCCCGGGTCTGGGCGTGCGGATCCTCGGTGAAGTGAAAAAGGAATACGCCGACCTGCTGCGTCGTGCCGACCACATCTTCATCGAAGAACTGCGCAAAGCCGACTGGTACCACAAAGTCAGCCAAGCCTTTGTCGTGTTCCAGCCAGTGAAATCGGTTGGTGTTGTTGGTGATGGCCGTCGTTACGCTTGGGTGGTTGCCCTGCGTGCCGTAGAAACCATCGACTTCATGACCGCGCGTTGGGCGCACCTGCCTTACGAACTGCTGGAAACCGTCTCCGGCCGCATCATCAATGAAATCGAAGGCATTTCGCGCGTTACTTATGACGTGTCGAGCAAGCCGCCTGCGACGATTGAGTGGGAATAATCCCGGTCTGATTGATCGGTGTTAACCCCGAAAAGCCCCGTGAACGCGAGTTCACGGGGCTTTTTTACGTTAGCTGATTTTGATCGGTTTGAACCCCATGATCCGCAACGCAGCCGAGAGCTCGGCAAGGTTGGGGTAACGTCGGCCGCTGATGGGCCAGTTCGGCCGTTCAACGTAATAGAACCCGCCCTTGTTGAGGATCGGCGTGCGAACGATGTTGCCATCGCTGCTGCGATGAATCAGCGTGGCGACGTCGTCGATGTTCATCACCGTGCAATCGCCGGGATTGATCAGTGTTTTTTCCAGTGAGTCGGCCAAGGCAACGCTGGCGGGGGTGTCGATTTGCAGGCGCAGGTCGCTTTTGACGGGCGATAACGGGCGGGCAAACTCGTCGGTCGGAATGCGCCCGGGATCCGGCTCTATGCCTCGGGCAGTTCCGGCCGGGGTGCTTTCTATACGCAGGCCGATGCCGCCTTCCAGTTCGCTTAAACCCGGTACGCCTTCCCAGGTATTGGCATGGCTGTCGCCTACCAGCGCGACCCAGCGATGGGCGCCACGAGCGTTCTGATCCGCGGTGATCACCTCATGCGAAAAGTAATTCATCATCTTCTGGCGGAACGTGCTTTTGTCGACACCGCTCATGCCGGTGCTTCTATAGCTGGCCAGGCAATCGATCGACTGGATGCGGATATGGTTTTTTTGCGCCGCTTTGGCCAGTTCGAGAAAAGTGTATTGGCCACTGGTGTCGGTTTTGAATCCCCCGTCCATGGTCTTCAGGTAGGTTTCCAGCGTCTCTGACATCTTCCCGGTGCGATTGAAAACATCCAGATCGGCTTGATGGAAGTCTGTCAGCACATGCTCCAGATACAGGGTTTTGACCTTCTGTTTACTGAGTGCCGCCATGTTGTCGATCAGAAACTGTTTGCTGCCGACACTGGAGTGATTCTCGCCAATGACCAGCCCGGACGCCGATTTATACAGCTTCTTGATGATCTCTTTCGGCGCGAGTTTCGCCGGCAATTCAGGGATTTCCGGGCGCGGTGGTAGCGTGTGGGACTCCAGAAAGGCATTGGCATCGCGGTATAGCGTCTGGCGTAACGCCTTGAATTCAGCGTGCGGATTGCTGGCGTCGGTTTTTGGCAGGGTGGCCATGTAATCTTTTAGCTCGTATTTGGTACCCCGGCCTTGAGCGAGTTCGTTCAGCGCATCGCGTGAAGCGGGTGGAATGTCGTAGGCGGTCGGCGGACTGTCCACGTCCGGAAGCGGTGTTCGAGCGCGACCCCATGGCCACAGCCCGATGCACTTGCCGCCGCCCATCAGGCCCGGACGATTGATCGGTTGCCATTCCCCAGCCTCATCCAGACGAATCGGCAAACTGCGATAGAACGAGTGAGGATTTGCCGGATCAATGATCGCCCAGCCCTTGAGCTCTTTGATGAAGCGAACCAGGTAATAACTGTCGTTGATCAGTACGTAGTGCCCACCACCCGGTGGTTGAAAAATCCCTTGATACTGGCCTTCTTGCGAGACAGGCGATAATCCGTCCAGCACTTCATTGGTCTCGAAAGACTCCAGTAAGTCTGTGCCTTGTTGCGCATAAGCGGGGCCTGGGGCATAACGCGCAATTGGCGGGACATCTGCAATATCTGCAGTCGATTCGTCGATAAGGGGTTCGGTAAACTCGTCCTGAACGTTAAACATTTCGCTCGCTTCGCCAACTTCCGCGACCTCTGCTGCTCCACGCAGGTACGACAGGTTGAACAGCACATCGATGCCGCTGGCGATCGCTCCGATGACTCCGGCCTTGCGATCTGCCTTGCTGGTGCCATTGATGGCTTGATCGATGTTCATGCCCATGTCGGCCAGTCCCGCACCGACCACTGCCAGCGCAACGGGCCAGCCCACGGCGGCCATGGAGCCGAAAACCCGGAGAAAGGCGTTCAGGTAGCCGATCCACATCTTCTTGCGCAGCTCGCCATTGGAATGCAGCGAAAGGTCAGCATCGCTGTGCATGCGCGCCTTGACCGAGTCGCGTAGCCAACTGAACGCGTCACCTGTGATTGCGGTGGTGTTTTGGTTGATCAAGTGGTGATCGCTGGCGCCCCACGTCGAGTACAGCAAGTCGATCATGGCATTCAGACCGATATTGCCATCGTCCTGTCGCTGGGCAGCCAAGGGGAAATGCGCCATGAAGCGTGCGCGATTCTCCGCATGATTGTTTTGCATCAACAACCACCAATGCAGATCGGACTCAGTGGCGAACACATGGAAGCAGTCAAGCTCACCGGGGGTGTAGAGAATCTGCACGCCATTGCTGTCAGCGATGCACAAAATATCCGTGGCGCTGTAGCCGCCGATGTTCAGGGCGCTCACTCGCAGTCCGTCAGCAACGGGCGTTTCGCGTTGCAGAAATGCCAGCGAAACCGGCCAGGTGATATCGCTCGCCACAGCCTTGATCAATGTTTTGAGGTTTTCATTGTTCAGCCGTTCGCCGTCGTGTTCGTCGAGGGCCTTGGCGAGGAAATTCAGTTTGGCCAACGTGCGGAAATCGTCGGCGTGCAGCGTCCAGAACTGCTGCATTTTCGTTCGATAGAGTTCGCTGAAGTTGATCGCCCAAAGGTCTTTCAGCACTTCGCTGGGGCGCAGGCGAACTTCGTTGGTCTCGTTGTAGACCGATGCGTCTGCGCCTTCGCTGTAAAAGCCGCCGTAGCCGTCGAGGAGGTCGGCATTGTCCTGATCGTGGGCGTGGAAACGTTTGACCAGAAGCTCCGTCAGCGTCAAGGATTCCGACGGCTTTGGGTAGTGCTCCCAGCCCAGAAAGGCTTTGTCGCTGCTGACCGAGGTGTTGTTGAAGCGGTGCCACCAGACATTTTCGGGATCAATGTCTTTGATACCGTACTTGTCGAGAATGCCCTGGGCCGCTTCGTGGGCCATGTCGTGCAGGTCGGGGCAAGCCTCGGTAAACGGCAGAACCAGCGCGTGCAGTGACTGTTCATCGGCAGGGTTTGGAAGCAGAGATGGGGGCAGGGTTACAGAAATATTCACTTCTCGCTCCTTGAGAAATGGGGGGTGAAAAACTGATCAACACTATGGCTTTTTCAGCGGCGCGAATCTGTAGGGCTGAGGCCATCTGAGCGTGAAGGAAGCAGGGACGCGATCTGTACGAAAGGTTCCCGCACAGGTGGCGAACATGTGTCGCATTGCCACGCCGGCCTTACTGTTTCGCAGTTGCGGGTGTATCGTATTCGCCTTTTAACGGGCCCCCGGGCCTGTCGCTGATATGTGAGGTAGTTGAGTTCATGTCCTTTACCCGTCGCCAAATCCTCGGTGGCCTGGCCGGTCTAGTTGTCGTTGGCGTCGGCGCAGGGGGCGCGTCGCGTTACTGGCTGGGCAAGATGGCCGACGCTGAGGCGGGTCACGATTACGAGCTGATCGCCGCGCCACTGGACGTTGAACTGGTACCAGGGCACAAGACCGAGGCGTGGGCGTTCGGCCCGTCGGCGCCAGGTACCGAATTACGCGTGCGTCAGGGTGAATGGCTGCGAGTGCGCTTCATCAACCATTTGCCGGTGGCGACCACGATTCACTGGCACGGCATCCGCCTGCCGCTGGAAATGGATGGCGTACCGTACGTCTCGCAACTGCCGGTGTTGCCGGGCGAATACTTTGATTACAAATTCCGCGTGCCGGACGCCGGCAGCTATTGGTATCACCCACACGTCAGCAGCAGCGAAGAGCTCGGTCGCGGGTTGGTCGGGCCGCTGATCATTGAAGAGCGCGAGCCGACCGGTTTCATCTACGAAAAGACCCTGAGCCTGAAGAATTGGCACATTGATGACGTAGGCAATTTCGTCGAGTTCAGCATTCCGCGCGAAGCGGCGCGGGGCGGTACGGCGGGGCGTTTGTCGACGATCAATGGTGTGCCGACCCCGGTGATTGAATTGCCGGCGGGGCAGATCACCCGGGTGCGGCTGCTCAATCTGGATAACACCCTCACGTATCGCATCAATATTCCCGGCGTCGAAGCGAAAATTTATGCGCTGGACGGCAACCCGGTCGAGCCACGGCCATTGGGCAAAGAATATTGGCTGGGCCCGGGCATGCGCATTTGTCTGGCGATCAAGGCACCGGCGGCGGGCGAAGAGTTGTCGTTGCGTAATGGCCCGGTGCGTCTTGGCACATTGCGTTCGGTGGCCAATACCGACGCGCCGACCGACTGGCCGAAAACCTTGCCGGCCAACCCGGTGGCCGAACCAGATCTGGCGAATGCCGAGAAACTCAACTTCAATTTCGAATGGGTCGGTTCGGTGTCGGTCGACGTCGACAACGGGCGGCCGCCGAGCCTGTGGCAGATCAACGGCAAGGCTTGGGACATCACCGACAAGACCTGCGCTGATCGGCCGATTGCCAGTTTGAAGCTGGGGCAGAGCTATATTTTCGAATTGAAAAACATGACCCAGTATCAGCACCCGATTCACCTGCACGGCATGAGCTTCAAAGTGTTGTCGTCGAACCGGCACAAGGTCATTCCGTATTTCACCGACACCTATCTGCTGGGCAAGAACGAGCGCGCGCAAGTGGCGTTGGTGGCCGATAATCCGGGGGTGTGGATGTTCCACTGCCACGTGATCGACCACATGGAAACCGGCCTGATGGCCGCCATCGAGGTGAAGTGATGCGCCAGATTCGCCCAGCGGCGATCATCGACCGCAGCCGTGATCGCGATTTCATGCGTGAAGCCTTGGCGCTCGCCGCACAAGGTGCAGCGCTGGGCGAAGTGCCGGTGGGCGCGGTGTTGGTGCAGGATGGCGAGATTATCGGGCGTGGGTTTAATTGCCCGATCAGTGCCAGCGACCCGAGTGCGCATGCGGAAATGGTCGCGATTCGTGCGGCCGCGCAGGCGGTGGATAACTATCGGCTGCCGGGCAGCACGCTGTATGTGACGCTCGAGCCATGCAGCATGTGCGCGGGGTTGATCGTGCATTCGCGGGTGGCGCGTGTGGTGTATGGGGCGCTGGAGCCGAAGGCCGGGATTGTGCAGAGTCAGGGGCAGTTTTTTACCCAGGGCTTTTTGAATCACCGGGTGTTGTATGAAGGCGGGGTGTTGGCGGAGGAATGTGGTGCGGTGCTGACGGAGTTCTTCCGCGCCCGCAGAGCAAAAAGCCCCTCACCCTAACCCTCTCCCAGAGGGAGAGGGGACTGACCGGGTTGGATGGGCGAGATCCGCCGACCTGAGTTATCGAGTCGAACTCAAGTTTCGAAAAGTTTGCAGTGGTCAACTAATTCCGGACACCTCGATAGGTGGTTTTGACGCCATCGCCCGCTCATAGACGGTCGGTGGCAGATATCCCAGTTTCGAGT
>NZ_JBIVMX010000078.1:0-21328 GCF_044753305.1 Pseudomonas sp. NPDC088429
TTAGTCGCTCACCACCACCGTGGCGCTCAAAGAACAAAGGAGACTCCTATCAGGCGTTACCTGGATCAGCGTCAGCTGCTTCGGATTCGGTTGCGCTAGGCAGACGAATTGGACGAACCGGCACTACTGTCGAGATAGCGTGTTTGTAAACCATCTGGCTCACGGTGTTTTTCAGCAGGATCACGAACTGGTCGAACGACTCGATCGTGCCTTGCAGTTTGATACCGTTGACCAGGTAGATGGAAACCCCAACTTTCTCTTTACGTAAAGTATTCAAGTAAGGGTCTTGTAGCGAATGCCCTTTTGACATGTGCCGCACTCCTTTAAGGATTCAATAATAAAAAATAGGTAATTCAGATGGCTTTAGCCGCCACACCCCCAAGGATAGACGGCAATTGCAAGGACTCAGCTCAATATGGAGATGGTCCCAAGGTATTTCAAGGCGCGTGGCAGATTGTCGCAATCAAGACTGTCCAGCCAGTGTAGATCTTCCCAGCTGCGCAGCCAGGTGAACTGGCGCTTGGCTAATTGGCGCGTGGCGATGATGCCGCGCTCCTGCATGTCGGCCAACGTCAGCTTGCCATCCAGGTAATCCCAGACTTGGCGGTAGCCTACCGCACGTATAGACGGCAACCCTGAATGCAGGTCACTTCTTTTACGCAGGGCTACGACCTCGTCGATGAATCCCTGTTCCAACATAATTGTGAATCTTTGTTTAATGCGCTCGTGCAGTACCTGGCGGTTTGCCGGGGCAATGGCCAAGTTCGCGACAGTATAGGGCAATTGTTGCAGTCCCGAAGCGGCTGCTTCAGTACTTTGCGCAGATTGTTGTGCGCGCAGGGCAGTCATGCTCTGACCGCTGACTCGATAGACTTCCAGTGCCCGACTCAAGCGCTGCGGATCGTTCGGATGAATCCGCGCCGCCGACACCGGGTCGATGACCGCCAATTGGTCGTGCAGGGCTTGCCAGCCAAGGCGTGCAGCCTCTTCCTCGATCTGCGCGCGCACCTCAGGATCAGCCGCCGGCATCTCGGCCAACCCTTCCACCAGCGCCTTGTAATAGAGCATGGTGCCGCCGACCAGCAGCGGAATTTTTCCGCGTGCGGTGATTTCCGCCATCGCTTGCAACGCATCGCGACGGAAATCCGCAGCCGAATACGCTTCCGCCGGATCGAGAATGTCGATCAAGCGGTGCGGATGTTCGGCCAGCAGTTCTTTGGAAGGCTTGGCAGTGCCGATGTCCATACCGCGATAGACCAGCGCCGAATCGACACTGATCAACTCGCACGGCAGCACCTTGGTCAGCTCGATGGCCAGATCAGTCTTGCCCGCAGCGGTCGGGCCCATCAGAAAAATCGCTGGAGGGAGCTGGCTCATCAACGACCGCGCAGGAACAGTTTGTCCAGATCGTCCAGGCCCTGTTGGGTCCAGGTCGGTCGGCCATGGTTGCATTGACCGCTGCGCTCGGTGTTTTCCATGTCGCGCAGCAGGCCGTTCATTTCCGGCAGGGCCAGGCGCCGGTTGGCGCGGATCGCGCCGTGGCAGGCCATGGTGCCGAGCAATTCGTTGAGGTGTGCCTGAATCCGGTCGCTGGTGCCGTACTCCATCAAGTCCGAGAGTACATCGCCGACCAAGCGGTTGGCTTCGGCTTGCTTCAACAAGGCTGGAATTTGGCGGATCGCCAGAGTTTCCGGTCCCAGCCGCTGTAGTTCAAAGCCCAGACGTTGAAACCATGCGGCGTGCTCTTCAGCACAATCGGCTTCGCGCTGACTGACTGCCAACGACTCTGGCACCAGCAATGGCTGGCCGCTCAAGCCTTCGCTGGCCATGGCGATCTTCAGGCGCTCGTACATGATCCGCTCGTGCGCTGCGTGCATGTCCACCAGCACAAGGCCTTGGGCGTTCTCGGACAAAATGTAGATGCCTTTGAGCTGCGCCAGCGCGTAACCCAGCGGCGGAATGTCTTCCTGACCGGCCGGCAGCGCATTGGCGTTGGCTTCAGGCAACGGCGCAAAAAACTCGCGATACGCAGCCTGCGCCTCGGCGGCCGGCGGCATGCCCGACTGCGGGCGCGGTGTGTATTGATACTGATAAGCGCCGCCAGCGCTGGCACCGGACGAGGTGTTAAACGCCGGTTGTGCCTGCGGTTGTTCCAGCAGCGCATTGGCCGCCAGACGCATTTCGCCTTGCGGGCCGAACTCGCCGGCATCGAGGCCGGATGGACGAACGACGGCAGTGGTGACGGAGCCGGCCAGTTGATCTTCCGGCCGCACATCGCCCAACGCGCGGTGCAACGTGCCGTAAAGGAAGTCATGCACCATGCGCCCGTCACGGAAGCGTACTTCGTGTTTGGTCGGATGGACGTTGACGTCGACTGCCGCCGGATCAACTTCGAAAAACAGCGCAAATGTCGGGTGACGGCCGTTGAACAGCACATCGCGATAAGCCTGACGTACCGCGTGGGCGACCAGTTTGTCGCGCACGGCCCGGCCATTCACAAAGAAATACTGCAAATCCGCCTGGCTGCGGTTGAAGGTCGGCAAACCGACCCAGCCCCATAAGTGCAACCCGTTGCGCTCGATCTCGATCGGCAGCGCCTGCTCAAGGAAACCCGAGCCGCAAATCGCCGCCACACGCCGTGCGCGGGCTGCATCATCGTGGGCCTCGTGCAGGCTGAGGATGGTTTTACCGTTGTGGCGCAGATGAAACGCCACGTCAAAACGCGCCAGCGCCAGACGTTTGATCACTTCTTGCAGGTGATCGAATTCGGTTTTTTCGGTCTTGAGGAATTTGCGCCGCGCCGGGGTGTTGAAGAACAGATCACGAACTTCCACCGAGGTGCCGACCGGGTGGGCCGCCGGTTGAACACGCGGCGCCATGTCGCGACCTTCGGTTTCAACTTGCCAGGCCTGTTCGGCATCGCGGGTACGCGAAGTCAGGGTCAGGCGCGCCACGGAGCTGATCGACGCCAGTGCCTCACCCCGGAAACCGAGGCTCATCACTTGCTCGAGGTCTTCGAGGTTGCGGATCTTGCTGGTGGCGTGACGGGCCAGCGCCAGCGGCAGGTCATCGGCGGAAATACCGCTGCCGTCATCACGGACGCGCAGCAGCTTGACGCCGCCCTGCTCGACATCGACATCAATGCGTTTGGCGCCGGAGTCGAGGCTGTTTTCCAGCAACTCCTTGATCACCGAGGCCGGACGTTCAACCACCTCACCGGCGGCAATCTGGTTCGCCAGCCGTGGGCTGAGCAGTTCGATGCGCGCGGCAGCGTTCAGCACTTCGTTCATTCTTTGGACGCCAGTTCGGTGCCAGGAATGGTCAGGTGCTGGCCGACTTTCAGCTCATCACTTTTCAGATTGTTTGCGCTGCGCAGCGTGGCCGGCGACACCTGATAACGCACGCCGATCATTGCCAGGGTTTCACCCGGGCCGACGCGATGATCGCGCGGGCCTTGGGCGATTTTTCCGGAATCACGCAGCCAGGCGATGTAAGTGCCCGGTGGCGGATTCTGCTGGAAGAACTGGCGCACGCCACTGCTGATCGAACGCGCCAGCGCTTGCTGGTGGCTTGAGGCCGAGAGCTTGTTCGCTTCGTTGGCGTTGGAGATAAACCCGGTTTCGACCAGGATCGACGGGATGTCCGGCGACTTCAACACCATAAACCCGGCTTGTTCCACGCGCTGTTTGTGCAACGGCGTGACGCGGCCGATGTTGGTCAGGACTTTCTGGCCGACGTTGAGGCTGGAGGTCAGCGAGGCGGTCATCGACAGGTCGAGCAACACGCCCGCGAGCATGCGGTCTTTATCGTCGAGGCTGACGTTGCCGGCACCACCGATCAAGTCGGAACGGTTTTCGCTGTCGGCCAGCCAACGCGCGGTCTCCGAGGTTGCGCCGCGATCAGACAGGGCAAACACCGAGGCGCCGAAGGCTGCCGCAGAAGGCGCGGCGTCGGCGTGGATCGACACGAACAGATCGGCGCCTTTTTTGCGGGCGATTTCGGTACGGCCACGCAACGGGATGAAGTAGTCGCCCGTACGGGTCAGTTCGGCGCGGAAGCCTTTCATGCCGTTGACCTGACGTTGCAGTTCGCGGGCGATCTGCAGCACCACGTCTTTCTCACGCTGCCCGCGCGAACCGGACGCGCCCGGGTCTTCGCCACCGTGGCCGGCGTCGATCACCACAATAATGTCGCGCTTGCCGGCCGGGGCTGGGGGCAACTTGATCGCCGGTTCTGTCGGGGTGACCGGCACTGCCGGTATGGTCGCGACCGAAGGGGTCGGCGCAGGTGTTGGAGCGGGTTCGGCGTCGGCTGCGTTGTCGAACAGGTCAACCACCAGACGGTTGCCATACTGCCCGTTCGGCGCCAGCGAGAAGCTTTTCGGGGTGACGGCTTTTTTCAGGTCGATGACCACACGCAGGTCGGTCGGCGTGCGTTGTGCCGAGCGCATGGCGGTGATCGGGGTGTTCGCGGTCTGCAATTTCAGCGGCGCACCCAAGGTGGCGCCATTAATGTCGATCACCAGCCGATCCGGAGCGGTCAGGGTGAAGACGCTGTGCTGCACCGGGCCGCTCAGGTCGAAGACCAGTCGCGTGTTATCCGGCGCTCGCCACAAGCGCACGCTGTTGACCTTTGAATCGGCCACAGCGTTGACGGTTACTGCCATCAACAACAGTCCAACGGCAGCCACCAACGCGCGAAAGCGCATACCTAACCCCATCATTTAATTGGATTCCAATGCCAAAGCGGCACACCAAGCCTCGCCACGCGAGCCCTGGGATAAAATTTTCAGCGAACGCCCGCTGTCTTGCGGGCTAATGGTAATGGTCAGGTCAGGCTTTGGCAAAAAGCCTGCACCTTTATCGGGCCACTCGATCAGGCACAGCGCATCGTCTTCGAAGTAATCGCGGATGCCGAGAAACTCCAGCTCTTCCGGATCGACCAGTCGATACAGGTCAAAGTGGAAGGCGCGGACGTCACCGATCTCGTAGGGCTCGACCAACGTGAAGGTCGGACTTTTTACCGAGCCCACGTGGCCCAGGCCACGAATGATGCCCCGCGACAGCGTGGTTTTGCCCATCCCGAGGTTGCCTTCCAGAAAAATCAGGCCGTGGCCCTGGGTCACGCGGGCGATCCGTGCGCCAAAGTCGCTCATGGCCTGTTCATCGGCCAGGTACAGGGTTACTTCAGACACGGTGCTTGCTCCTCCAACAACTGACGAATGGCTGGAATCAGATCACTGGCCGCCAGCCCACGGCCCAATTTGCCTTGTTGCGCCCCGGCGTTGGCGTGCAGCCACACGGCCAGACACGCGGCGTCGAAACTTTGCATACCCTGCGCCAGCAACGCGCCGGTCAAACCGGCCAGCACATCGCCCAACCCGGCGGTCGCCATCGCCGGGTGGCCCTGATGACACAGCGCCAGACGCCCATCGGGATGTGCGATCAGAGTACCGGTACCTTTGAGAGTTACAGTCGCTGCGTATTTTTTGCTCAATGCCCGCGCGGCGGCCGGTCGGTCAGCCTGCACTTCGGCGGTACTGATGCCGAGCAACCGCGCCGCTTCGCCGGGATGCGGGGTGATCACGCAATCCTTGGGCAGCTGCACAAAACCGCTCGCCAGCTGGTTCAATGCGTCGGCGTCCCAGACTTGCGGCAACGGCGCATTGGCAGCTGCTGACAGCAACGCCCGGCCCCAACTGGCCTGGCCGAGTCCGGGGCCGATCACCAGTGTCGAGACTTTTTCCAGCAAGCCCATCAATTGATTGGCCGACGATGTGCCGAGCGTCATCACCTCCGGCACGCGAGTCAGCGCTGCCGGGACATGCTCGGGGCGCGTCGCCAGCGAAACCATGCCTGCGCCGCTGCGCAAGGCGCTTTCGGTGCTGAGCAGGATCGCCCCGCCAAACCCGTGATCGCCACCGATCAGCAACACATGGCCGAAACGGCCCTTGTGCGAAGTCGGCCTACGCGCCGCCAGTTTCGGAAGATTAGCCGGGTTGAGCCGTTGGGCGATGCCCGGGATGTCACGATAGATGTCGGCACTGGCTTGCAGATCATTAAACAGCAACGAGCCGACGTGATCCGCCGCATCGCCGGTGAACAAACCGAGTTTCAGCCCGATAAAGGTCACCGTCAGATCGGCCTGCACGGCGCCGCCGAGCACATACCCAGTGTCTGCACATAAACCAGAAGGAATGTCGACGGCAGTTACCGGCAAGCCGCTGGCGTTAATGGCTTTGATCGCCGAGAGGTAAGGCTCGCGCACGTCACCGCTCAAACCGGTGCCGAGCAAGGCATCAAGAATGACGCCACGAAGTTCGCTGTGAGCCTGCCAGCCTTGCACCGCGACGCCTTCAGCCAACGCCTCGGCATACGCCAAAGCGGCATCGCCCTGCAATCGCTGCGGATCGCCGACTGCCAACACTTGCACCTGCCAGCCGGCTCGCTGTGCCATGGCCGCGACCAGATAACCGTCGCCAGCATTGTTGCCATGCCCGGCCAGCACCGTCAGTTCGGTCGCCGACGGCCATTGCCGAACCAGCGCGCGCCACGTTGCATGCGCCGCGCGCTGCATCAATTCGAAGCCCGGCGTGCCGGCGGCAATCAGCCGCGCATCGAGTTCGCGCACCTGTGCGGCGCCATACAGCGCGTCGGGTAATTCATCTTTCGTGTGCGGCATGCGTCTTCGGGCTCCGATGTCTGGCAGAATTATACGCACCTCAGCTCCGGTTTCTCTCGCCTCATGTCCGCCATCACCACAGACCTGCCCGCCCTCGCCCAATCGATCAAGGATTGGGGCCGCGAGTTGGGCTTTCAGCAAGTCGGCATCAGCGGCCTGGATCTCGCCGAGCATGAACAGCATCTGCAGCGCTGGCTCGCGGCCGGCTACCACGGCGAAATGGACTACATGGGCGCCCACGGCAGCAAACGCTCGCACCCGGAAGAACTGGTGCCGGGCACGTTGCGCGTGGTTTCGTTGCGCATGGACTACCTGCCGGGCGACACCGAAATGGCCAAACGCCTGGCCCAACCGGAAAAAGCCTACGTCTCGCGTTATGCCTTGGGCCGCGATTACCACAAATTGATCCGTAAACGTGTGCAGCAATTAGCCGACAAGATTCAATCCGAGATCGGCCCGTTCGGTTTTCGCGCCTTTGTCGACAGCGCGCCGGTGCTGGAAAAAGCCATCGCCGAACAGGCCGGACTGGGCTGGATCGGTAAAAACACCTTGGTGCTGAACCGTAAGGCTGGCAGCTATTTCTTCTTGAGCGAGTTGTTCGTTGATCTGCCGCTGCCAGTGGATGACCCGCACAGCACCGAACATTGCGGACGCTGCACCGCGTGCCTCGACATTTGTCCGACCAATGCCTTCGTCGGCCCGTATGTGCTGGACGCGCGACGCTGCATTTCGTACCTGACCATCGAACTGAAAAATGCGATCCCCGAAGACCTGCGCCCACTGATCGGCAACCGCGTGTTCGGCTGCGACGACTGCCAGATCGTCTGCCCGTGGAACCGTTTCGCCAAACCTTCCGGCGAAAGCGACTTCAAGCCACGGCACAATCTCGACAATGCGGAACTGGCTGAGTTGTTTATGTGGGACGAGGATAAATTCCTCAGCAGCACCGAAGGCTCACCGCTGCGCCGCGCCGGGTATGAACGCTGGTTGCGTAATCTGGCAGTGGGGCTCGGTAACGCGCCGTCGAGCATTCCAGTGCTGGAAGCGTTGAAGGCAAGGCGGGACTATCCGTCAGAGCTGGTACAAGAACACGTCGAATGGGCTCTGAAACAACACGGAATCGCATAACCCCCTGTAGGAGCTGCCGCAGGCTGCGATCTTTTGATCTTGAAACAACGTCAAAAGATCGCAGCCTTCGGCAGCTCCTACATGGAATATCGCGTTACGGCTGATCGTTATAGACGAACTTAGGCATTTCCCAATGGAAGCGGATCGCCAGCAGCCGCAGCAGGAAGCCGCCGAACAGTGTGATCAGAATCGCCTGCTCGCTTGGCACGTTCAGATACAGGCAAAGCATGTAACACCACGCCGCGGCGAACGAGACGCTGGCGTAGAGTTCTCGGCGGAAGATCAGCGGGATGTCGTTGCAGAAGATGTCGCGGAGGATGCCGCCGAAGACGCCGGTGATCACGCCGCTGACCGAGGCCACCAACATGCCGTGGCCCATTTCCAGTGCGGTCATGCAGCCGATCAGGGTGAAGGCCACCAGACCGACGGCGTCGAGCACCAGAAACAGTGAGCGCAGGTGGCGCATCCAGCGGGCGGTGAATACTGTGAACATTGCTGCGACCGAGGTCAGCACCAGGTATTCCGGGTGTTTGACCCACGTCAGCGGGTAGTGTCCGAGCAGTACGTCGCGCACCGAACCGCCGCCCAATGCCGTGACGCAGGCGATCAGCACCACGCCAAACCAGTCCATGCCACGACGGCCGGCAGACAGCGCGCCGGTCATGGCTTCAGCGGTGATGGCAATCAGATAGAGCATCAGCAACATGGTGGCGATCCAGTCAGGAAGGCGCGCAGTCTAGCCATTTCGGTGCGGCACCAAAAGAGGGCGCCACAGCAAACACAAAACCCCGTAGGAGCTGCCGCAGGCTGCGATCTTTTGATTTAGCTTTTAAAAAAAGATCAAAAGATCGCAGCCTGCGGCAGCTCCTACAGGGCTGGCATCAGAACTTGATGAAGTGCTTGCGGTAGTGCTGCAGCTCGGCGATCGATTCGCGAATATCGTCCAGCGCCAAATGGGTGCTGCCCTTTTTGAAGCTGTCGCGTACGTCCGGTGCCCAGCGTGCGGCCAGTTCCTTGAGCGTCGAGACGTCGAGGTTGCGGTAGTGAAAGTAGCTTTCCAGCGCTTTCATGTGGGTATAAAGGAAGCGACGATCCTGGCAGATGCTGTTGCCGCAGATCGGCGACTTGCCCTTCGGCACCCATTTCTCGAGGAAGGCGATGGTTTCCGCTTCGGCTTCGGCCATGCTGATGCGGCTGTCGCGCACGCGCTGGGTCAGGCCGGAGTTGCCGTGGGTGCGGGTGTTCCATTCGTCCATGCGCGCGAGCACTTCGTCGCTGTGGTGGATGGCGATCACCGGGCCTTCGGCCAAGGTGTTGAGGTCACTGTCGGTGACGATGGTGGCCATTTCGATGATGACGTCGTTGTCCGGGTCAAGGCCGGTCATTTCGAGGTCGATCCAGATCAGATTCTGCGGGTTTTGCATGTTTCGGCTCCTGAGCAATGCTGCGCAGTTTAGCCTAGGCCGGCTGCCGGGCGTGCTAAACTCGCGGCCGTTTTACCTAATCGCTGCATTCTTCAGACGGAACACCCATGGCCAAACGCCAACTCAATCGTCGTCAAAACTGGCGCATCGAAAAGATTCAGGGCGAACGCGCCGCACGCGCCGCCAAACGCGAGTCCTCGGCTGTCGAAGCCCTGGAGGGCGGCGACCTGGGCCCGGAACAGACCGGCCTGGTGATCGCTCACTTCGGCGTGCAAGTCGAAGTCGAGGCCATTGACGGCGAACAGGCCGGCCAGGTTTTCCGCTGCCACTTGCGCGCCAACCTGCCTGCGCTGGTGACCGGCGACACGGTTGTCTGGCGTGCCGGCAATCAGGGCATCGGTGTGATCGTCGCGCAATTGCCGCGTACCACCGAGCTCTGCCGTCCGGACAGTCGCGGCCAGTTGAAGCCGGTCGCGGCCAACGTCGACATGATCGTTATCGTCTTCGCCCCGCTGCCCGAGCCGCATGCCAACCTGATCGACCGCTATCTCGTAGCCGCCGAACACGCCGGCATCCGCCCGTTGCTGTTGCTGAACAAATTCGACCTGATCGACGAGCACAACGCACCGGCGCTCAATGCGCTGCTGGCGGTGTACCGCACGCTCGGTTATCCGGTGCTGGAAGTGTCGGCGCACCACGGTGACGGCATGGAACAGCTGCAAAAGCAGCTCGACGGACGCATCAGCGTGTTCGTCGGTCAGTCCGGTGTCGGCAAGTCGTCGCTGGTCAACAGCTTGCTGCCTGAAGTCGAAACCCGCGTCGGGCCGCTGTCCGAGCTGTCCGGTCAGGGCACGCACACGACGACCACCGCGCGCCTGTTCCACTTCCCCGGTGGCGGTGAGCTGATCGACTCCCCGGGTATCCGTGAATTCGGCCTGGGCCACGTCAGCCGTGCCGATGTTGAAGCCGGTTTCATCGAGTTCGACGACCTGCTCGGCACTTGCCGTTTCCGCGACTGCAAGCACGACCGCGAGCCCGGTTGCGCCTTGCTCAAGGCACTGGAAGACGGCCGCGTTCAGCAACAGCGCATGAACAGCTACCGCTCGATCATCGCCAGCCTGCCCGAAAACGGCTATTAAACAGTCGCACCGGCAGCCCTTTCCCCAAGGGCTGCCGGATGTCGGTTTTCCCCTGACACCCTCCTCCCTTTTTTAAACATCGGTCTTTTCTGTAGGACTTTTGCACGCCTGCCTGCAGGACATTTCTCTTTCTTCGCCCAAGCCTTGTGGGCACGTTTCATGAGCCTACATTGAGTTCCTCGTCGCACGTTCGCGCCCCAGAGGAACCCCCATGCAAACCTACCATTTGTTCATCAGCCACTCGTGGAACTACTCCCACGCCCACGACAATCTGGTGCGCCTGCTCAGTGCCCACCCCGACTTCACCTACAAGAATTTTTCGGTGCCGCCGCACAATCCGATCATGGGCGCGCAGACCGACAAACAGCTCGAAGAAGCCATCGAAAACAAGATTCGTCCGTGCTCGGCGGTGCTGATCATGGCCGGCATGTATTCGACCTACAGCAAGTGGATCAACAAGGAAATCGAGATCGCCAAGCGCATGGGCAAGGTGATCATCGCGGTGAAACCGTTCGGCGCCGAGCGCATTTCCACGGTGGTGCGTAACGCCGCACACGCCGAATGCGCGTGGAACACCAACAGCATCGTCGGCGCGATCCGCCTGCACACGGCGGCCTGATCATGCGCAAGGGACTGTTTATCGGCATCAACGACTACACGCATATTTCGCGCCTGAGCGGTTGCAGCAATGACGCCATGGCCATGGCCTCGGTGCTGAAAACCGACGCCGACGGCGACCCCAACTTCAAGAATGTCGTGCTGACGTCGGCTGAGGATTACCTGGGGCGGGAGATGCTCGAAGACCAGATCCGCGAGCTGTTTTCCGGCGACTGCAACGTTGCCCTGCTGTATTTCGCCGGGCATGGCGGTTTCGATACCGACAATGACGAAGGCATGTTGCTGCCCCAGGATTATCGCAACGCCAAGGACGGCATCCGCATCAGCGACATCCTCAACTGGGCGAGCAAAGCCACGCGCATCAAGAACAAAGTGATCATCCTTGATTGCTGCCAAAGCGGCGCCGCCGGCGAGGTCCGTGCCTTGCGCAGCGAGAGCAGTGTGGTCGGCGAAGGCATGACCATTCTGACCGCGTGCAAAAAGGAAGAACCGGCCATGGAAGGCGCGCAACACGGCGTGTTTACCGGTTTACTGCTGCAGGCTTTGCACGGTGGCGCGGCGAACATTCTCGGCAAGATCACGCCCGGCAGCCTCTATTCCTTTGTCGATAACGCGCTCGACGCTTGGGAACAACGCCCGGTGTTCAAGACCAATGTGTCGCAGTTCATTTCCCTGCGCGAAGTCTCGCCGCTGATCCCCAAAGAGATCCTGCGCAAACTGCCCGAATGGTTTGCCGAAGCCGAATCGACCTACCCGCTCGACCCCAGCTACGAACCGACCGAAGCCAGCTTCAATCCGGAACACGGCGAGGTCTTCGCGCAACTGCAGAAGTGCAATCGCCACAGCCTGATCGAACCGGTCGACGCCGAGCACATGTACTACGCCGCCCTCCACTCCACCGGCTGCCGCCTCACCGCGCTCGGCGCCTACTACCGCGAACTCGCAATCAAAGGACACTTCTGATGCCTGTGTTTATCAGCTACCGCCACATGGATCGTATGCAGGCCATGGCGATCAACAGTCGCCTGAAACAGGCGAACATCAAGACTTATCTGGATGTGCTCGATCCGGAATCACAGACCACCGACGACATCACCGGCGTCATCACCCGCAACATCACCGAGTGCACGCACTTGCTGGCGGTGGTGTCGGAGCGGACGGCTTCGTCGTGGTGGGTGCCGTTCGAGATTGGCGAGGCGACCATCAGCAACCGACGGATCTGCTCGTTCAAGACCGGGCCGGCGGAGCTGCCGCTGTATCTGGATAAATGGCCGAAATTGAGTACGGATAAAGATCTGGATTTCTTTATTGATGCTTATCGTGAGGAAGTGACGAACAAGCGTTCGGTGATGCTGGATTCGATGAGTGAGTCGATGAAGGGGACTTACAAGAGGAATGCCGAGCAGTTTCATGATCAGTTGAAGGGCAGGATTCGGCGGGGGTTTTGAGATCTTACTGACCGCCTCTCAATCATTTTCGTGGCGTTAAGAAAATGATCTGCAAAATGAAACCGACAACCACAAAAAAGCCGACATCACTGTCGGCTTTTTCGTCTCTTACTGCTTCGGCGCAGGTGCCGGCGCTGGCGCTGGCGCCGCACTCCCCGGTTCCGCCGGTTTCGGCGCGGCGTCATCAAACAAGTTCAGCCGTTCACGCAACTCATGCGGCGGCACCGGTTGCTGATCCGCCGGCAGAGCATTCGGATCAACCGGCGTTGCCGGGGTGGCGCCGTTGTGGCTTTCATCGACTGGTTTCGCTGCGTCCGCCCCTTGCGCGCCCTCGATCGCTTCCTGGGCCTTTTTGGTCAGGACGACGATGTCGATACGACGGTTGACCGGGTTGAACGGGTTTTCCCGGTCGAACAACGCCGACGAGGCATAACCGACGACCCGCGCCACCTGCGCATCCGGATAGCTCCCCGCTACCAGTGCACGACGTGCAGCGTTGGCGCGGTTGGCCGACAGCTCCCAGTTACCGAAATCGCCAGTGCCAGTGTACGGCTTGGCGTCGGTGTGGCCGCTGATGCTGATCTTGTTCGGCACCGCTTTGATGGTGTCGGCCATCGCCAGCAAGATGTCTTCGAAGTACGGCTTCAGGCGTGCAGAACCTGAGTCGAACATCGGCCGGTTTTCAGCGTCCATGATCTGGATGCGCAAGCCGTTCGGGGTGATCTCGAAGAGGATCTGATCCTTGAATTTCTGCAGCTGCGGGTTCTCGTCGACCTTGTTCTGCAGTTCTTGCAGGAGCAGTTCCAGACGTTCTTTCTCGACCTGCTCGGCCATGCCTTCGACCTGTTCGGTGTCGACGGTGACCTTGTCTGGTTGCGGCTGGGATTTCACCTCAGGGTTGAGGGTGTTTTCCGGCGCCAGGGTCGGCGTGCCGCCCAAGTCGATGATGTACGGCGTGCCGCTTTCGGAGAAGCCGACCGGGTCTTTGAAATAACCGGCGATGGCGATCTTCTGCTCGGGTGTGGCGGTGGACAACAGCCACAGCACGAGGAAGAAAGCCATCATCGCCGTCGCAAAGTCGGCGAAGGCGATTTTCCACGCCCCGCCGTGATGCCCACCGGCTATGCGCTTGACGCGCTTGATGATAATCGGCTGATTATTTTCCATGACTTAGCGACCGCGAACCGCTTGTTCCAGCTCGGCGAAGCTTGGACGGTGCGCCGGGTACAGCACTTTGCGGCCGAACTCGACAGCCAGCGACGGCGGCATGCCAGAAGCCGAAGCCACCAGCGAGGCCTTGATGGCTTCGTAAACGTTCAGCTCTTCCTTCGCATCGTGGGCCAGCGAATGCGCCAGCGGGCCGAAGAAACCGTACGCCGCGAGAATACCGAAGAAGGTACCAACCAGTGCCGCACCGACGTGCAGACCGATGGATTTCTGATCGCCTTCACCCAGCGAGGCCATGGTCACTACGATACCGAGTACCGCCGCAACGATACCGAAACCCGGCATGGCGTCGGCGATGCCGTTCACCGCGTGGGATGGGTGTTCGAGGTCTTCTTTAAGGCTGTACAGCTCCATGTCGAACAAGCCTTCCAGCTCGTGCGGGGCCATGTTGCCGGACGACATGATGCGCAGGTAATCGCAGATGAACGCGGTCATGCGTTCGTCTTTGAGCACGGCCGGGTACTTGGCGAAGATCGGGCTCGCGGCGGCATCTTCGATGTCTCCCTCGATGGCCATCATGCCTTCGCGGCGGCTCTTGTTGAGGATCTCGTAGATCAGACCCAGCACTTCCAGATAGAACGTGTGGGTGAAGCGCGAACTGAACATGCTCAGGGATTTCTTGAGCACGTGCATCGTCATGTAGCCGGGGTTGGCCTGCAGGAACGCACCGAGTGCCGCGCCACCGATAATCAACACCTCGAAAGGCTGGATCAGGGCGGCAATTTTGCCGTGGGAAAGCACGTATCCGCCGAGCACGCTCGCGAATACGACGATGATGCCGATAATTTTAGCCATAGGTAGAAAGTACTTATTTAAGTCGGGTTCAAGGTCATATTCGGAAGTTAAAAAATCTCTTCTTCTACTTATCGGCAAAACTGCGCCAGACTATAGCCAGTTCAGGCGAAAAGCCAATTTAGCCCATGCCGGGCGCGTCTAAAGCAGATGAAGATCCCGTCCAGACATGGCTAATGAAACGAACGTCCCACACGCAAAACCGACCACCCTCGAAGGCTGGGTCAAGCTGCTCGACAGCGTTCGCCTGCCCGTGCCGCAAGAGGCGCATGACAAGGTCTGTCGCGCGATCCGCGATAACCGCAGCTCGCTGCGCGACATCGCCGATTTGATGCAGGACAGCCCGGCGCTGGCCTTGAGCATCATCCGTGAGGCCAATCGTCACACCCACGGCAACATGGGCACGCCGGCGGAAAATCTGGAAGTGGCGATCAACCGTCTCGGCCTCGCCCGCACCGAAGAACTGCTTGCGCGCCTGCCAGCCGAACCGCAGATGCAAATCCCCAAGGCCCTGCGCCAATTGCAGATGATCAGCCAGCACGCGACGCAACAGGCCAACGGTTTTTTCGCCAGTCGCCTGGCGCGGTTGTGGCAGGACATTCATTGGGGCAGCCTGTTGTTTCTGTCGCCGCTGTGGCCACTGGCGCTGACTTATCCACAGTTGCTCGAAGAGTGGGAGCTGCGGGTTATCCACAAGGGCGAGTCGGCGCGCACCGTCGAAAAGCAATTGTTCGGCGTGCGCCTGCTGCGGATCGCGGAAGCGCTGGTTGCGGTCTGGCACCTGCCGATCTGGGTGCAGCAAGGCTATAAATTGTTGCTCAGCGAACAGCGTGAACTGGTCAAAGTGCTGCGCATCGCCCGCGACAGCGAACACCCGCTGCGCCAGCAAAATCGCCTCGACGATGACCCGACTTTGCGCCGCTGGCTCAACCAACCGGCCAACACCGTGCTGCTGGCCAACGGTCTGGCGCTGTCAGCGCAACAGGCCTGGGACAGTCCGCACAGTGAACGCTGGCAGTACCTGACCAGCCTATATCTGCAGATTTCCATGGACGAGGTGCAGCAACAGTTGCACCAACAAGCCGCGAACAGTGCCCGGCAACATGCGATGCCTGATTTGTGGCACCCGGCCGTTTCGCTGTTGTGGCCGTGGGGCACCCGTCGCTTGCCGGCCGGCATGCTGCCCGCCGCCGCGCCGACCTCTGAAGACCTGGGCCAGTGGCGTAAGCAATGCGCCGAACTGCTGGCTGAGCCGAGCCGTTTCACCAATGCCATGAGCCTGACCGTCGCCGCCCGCGATGCGCTGGTGGCCAGCGGCATGCGCCGGGTGATGATCCTGATGGCTGACCGCACGCAATCCAATCTGCGCGTGAATCAAACCTTCGGCCTGCCGAAAGAAGCGGCAGCGCTGAATTTTGTCGTCAGCCAGAGCAGCGTCCTGCAACGTTTACTCGCGCAACAGGCGCAGGTGCGGATCAACCCGGACAACAACGCACAATTTTCCGCGTTGCTGCCATCGGGCCTGCGCACGCTGTTTCGCGGTGAGCATCTGTTCCTGCGTTCATTGGTCAACAATGGCCGGGTGATCATGATCGTTGTCGCCGATCAGGGCGGCGGGCCGTTTGCCGACATCACCGTGCAGGCCTTTGGCAAAACCGCGCAGTGCATCGAAAAAGCCCTGCACAGCTTTAGCAGCCGTGGCCGATGAGGCTGCGCTACAATCCTCCCCTTTGTGCTCTGGAGACCTCGCATGTCTGACTTCTCTGGCTTGCCGCTCGTCATTGAACCGAGCGACCTGCTGCCTCGGCTTGAGTCTGAAGAGCTGATTCTGGTGGATCTGACCAGTGCCGCCCGCTACACCGAGGGACATCTCCCCGGCGCGCGCTTTGTCGACCCCAAGCGTACCCAGCTCGGCCAGCCGCCGGCGCCGGGTTTGCTGCCGGCCAAAGCCGATCTGGAAGCGTTGTTCGGTGAGCTGGGCCATCGCAAGGACGCGGTCTACGTGGTTTACGACGATGAGGGCGGAGGCTGGGCCGGACGCTTCATCTGGTTGCTCGACGTAATCGGTCACCACAAGTACCACTATATAGACGGTGGTTTGCCGGCGTGGCTGGCGGATGGCATGCCGATGTCGATTCAGGTGCCTGCAGCGGTCGGCGGCCCACTGCCGTTGCCCCTGCACGACGAGCCGACCGCGACCCGTGAATACCTGCAAAGCCGTCTCGGGGCTGCCGATCTGGCGATCTGGGATGCGCGCGGGCCGCTGGAATACTCCGGCGAGAAAGTGCTGGCCGCCAAGGCCGGGCACATCCCCGGCGCGGTCAATTTTGAATGGACGGCGGGAATGGACAAGGCGCGTCAGCTGCGCATTCGTACTGACATGCCGCAGATCCTCGAAGACCTCGGGATCACCAAGGACAAAGAAATCATTACCCACTGCCAGACCCATCACCGGTCGGGCTTCACTTATCTGGTGGCCAAATCCCTCGGTTATCCGCGGGTAAAAGGCTACGCCGGTTCCTGGGGCGAATGGGGCAACCACCCAGACACGCCAGTCGAGATTTAAGGTTTTTAAGGACAACTAATGAAAGAGCGTCTGTTTATCCTCAGCCAGTACCTGCTGCCTCATCACCTGCTGTCGCGCCTGGCCGGCTGCGTTGCCGAGTGCCGCGTGCGCTGGTTCAAAAATGCGTTCACCCAGTGGTTCGCCAAGCGTTATCAAGTCGACATGTCGCAAGCGCTGGTGGAAGACCTGACCGCTTACGAGCACTTCAACGCCTTCTTCACCCGCGCCCTGAAAGACGGCGCGCGCCCGCTGGACGAAACCCCGGGCGCGATCCTCAGCCCGGCCGACGGTGCGGTCAGCCAGCTCGGTCCGATCGAACACGGTCGCGTGTTCCAGGCCAAGGGCCACAGCTTCAGCGTACTCGAACTGCTCGGCGGTGATGCGGCCAATGCGGCACCGTTCATGGGCGGCGACTTCGCCACTATTTACCTGTCGCCGAAGGACTACCACCGCGTGCACATGCCGCTGGCCGGCACCCTGCGCGAGATGGTCTATATCCCGGGCCGGATTTTCTCGGTGAATCAGACCACCGCTGAAAACGTGCCGGAACTGTTCGCTCGCAACGAGCGCGTGGCGTGCATTTTCGACACCGAGCGCGGCCCGATGGCGGTGGTGCTGGTCGGCGCGATGATCGTCGCTTCGATTGAAACCGTGTGGGCCGGTCTGGTCACCCCGCCGAAGCGTGAGCTGAAAACCTTCCGCTACGACGAAGCCGCGCGTGCGCCGATCCATCTGGAGAAAGGTGCTGAACTGGGCCGCTTCAAACTGGGTTCGACCGCGATCGTGCTGTTCGGCCCGGATCAGGTGAAATGGGCTGAAGAACTGGTTGCCGGTTCGCCAGTGCAGATGGGCCAAGGCCTGGCACTGCCAAACGCCTGAGTACGCATCGACTGTCATGGATTCCCCTGACGGTCGATACCTCTGTAGGAGCTGCCGAAAGGCTGCGATCTTTTGATCCTGGTTTTAAGATCAAAAGATCGCAGCCTGCGGCAGCTCCTACACGTTGTTTTGTTGATCGTTCCCACGCTCTGCGTGGGAATGCAGCCGTGGACGCTCCGCGTCCGAAGATCAAAAGATCGCAGCCTGCGGCAGCTCCTACACGTTGTTATGTGTGCATCGTCAATGACGATGCGTTGAGGCAGAACACCCGCTCGCTTATTTGCTGCTATGGTTTTTGGCATGAGCCAGACCATCTCTCCCCCACAGCTGCGCGCCCCGACCCCGAGTCAGCCGCGCCTGTCATTTTGCGAAGCCTCCCCGCGCGACCTCAAGCGCTGGATCGCCGGCCTGCCCAAGGCCAACATCGGCGAAACCGCCCGCCAGTTGTATCAAGGCCTCGGCGAACTCAACCAATTACTCACGCCCAGCGACAATCGTCTGCAGCTGCTCGAATTGCTGCGGCCCGAGGTGTATTTCGTCTGCCAGCATCTGGAGCGACATTTCCTGCATCAGGCGATCATGCTCGATGAGCGTTCGCGCAAGATCAGCAATCTGTGTCAGGCCCTGCAAAGTCATCTGGCGATCGGTTACAAACAGATCGTTCTGCGGATTGCGCCGAAGTACAGCAAGGATCGCGCGGCGTTGGTTGGATTGGCTTTGCAGCGCGCGGCACATGCGTTGAAGGGCCAACTGGTTCGCGCAACCCAGCTGTACAGTCCGCCGCCAGAGCATCTGTGGTTTGAACTGCATCAGCTCTATCGCATCGCGTGTGAATTGCAGCTGCAACAGCGGCGCGTGCATGACGATCTGGCCAGCCTGACCACGGAGCTGAGCCTCGAACAAACTTACATCGCCGCCCTGCTCCTCGGCAGCGCCCGCTGCAATCAACTGCGCCAGAACCAGATCGCCCGCCTTGCCGAAGTGCTTGAACCATGGAGCGCCCTGCTCAAGCTGCATCCCGGCTCGCCCGACGACGGCCTGTTTGCGATCAGCGCCGAACTCGATGTCGGCCCGCGTTACCGCAGCATGTTCCGCAGTGAGCAACGCGCCGGTTTGCTCGGCTTCGATCCGCAACCGCTGGTGAATACCCTCGAAGCGCATTTGCTGCATCAGGACACGTCCAAGCCTTTGCCCGTCCCGACCGGGCTGAGTTTCGACACGCTGCAACATTTACACGCGACATGGGGCGAAGCGGCTGAACGCAGTTTTCAGCGCACCGTCGGCCAAGGCAATCTTACCGTGTGCGTGGGCATGAGCGCCCTGCACTTCTACCTTGGCGGCGAGCGCAGTTTCAGCGACATGCTCAAACATCCCGGCGCCCGCGCAGCGAATTTCAGCCACGCCGTGGTTCAAGGTGAAAAGGACAGCTGGAGCCAGGCCTTCGATGCCGCACCACAGAATAACGAGGAGTTTTTGCCCTACGAAGAAATCCAGTACGACCACCTCGGCGAAGACGAAAGCAGCGCCGACGCCGCACCGCACTATCCGACTTATGCATTGCCCGTGATCAATCACAGCCCCGGCGGCTACTGTTTAGGCTGGCCGAAAGAAGTCCCCGCCGAGTTGCAGGCCGGGGAAATGCTCGGCATTCAGGACAGCGTCAGTCTGGGCTGGAGCATCGCGGTGATTCGCTGGATTCGTCAGGTGCGCGGCGGCGGCACGCAAATGGGCATTGAACTGGTGGCGCCACACGCGCAGCCCTGCGGCTTGCAACTGGTGCGTTCGCGGGACGATCACAGCCAGTATTTGCGTGGATTATTGCTGCCGGAGATCAGCGCAATCGACGTGCCCGCAACGCTGCTCGCACCGCGTCTGCCGTTTCAGGAAGGCAGCAAAGTGCTAATCAACACCCACGGCGAAGAACACCGCGCCGGGCTGGATCGGCGGGTGGCGAGTACGCACAGTTTTAATCAGTTTGCTTACCGCTCGCTGGAGGCCGCGCAGAATGGCGGGAGCGAGGAGGATTTTGATTCGTTGTGGAAGTCGCTATAAAGCAAAAGATCGCAGCCTTCGGCAGCTCCTACAGGAGAAAAACCATGTAGGAGCTGCCGAAGGCTGCGATCTTTTGATCTTTAATTACAACTGCCCATCACGATCGCGGAAGCCCAGCAGATACAGCACACCATCCAGACCCAACGTCGAAATCGCCTGCTTCGCCGATTGCTTCACCAACGGCTTGGCGCGGAACGCCACGCCCAACCCGGCAATTGCCAGCATCGGCAGATCGTTCGCGCCATCGCCCACGGCAATGGTCTGCTCCAGACGCAAACCTTCCTTGTGTGCCAACTCTTTCAGCAAATCAGCCTTACGCTGCGCATCAACAATCGGCTCGATCGCCACGCCGGTGCACTTGCCGTCGACCACTTCCAGTTCGTTGGCGAACACGTAGTCGATGCCGAGTTTGGCCTGCAATTGCTTGGCGAAATAGGTGAAGCCGCCAGACAGGATCGCGGTCTTGTAGCCCAGACGCTTGAGTTCGGCGAACAACGTTTCCGCGCCTTCGGTCAGACGCAGCGAAGCGCCGATCGAATCGAGCACGCTGACGTCGAGGCCTTTGAGCAACGCCAGACGTTCTTTGAAACTGGCGCGAAAATCCAGCTCGCCGGACATCGCGCGCTCGGTAATGGCCGACACCTGTTCGCCGACACCGGCAGCCTTGGCCAGCTCATCGATGACTTCCGCTTCGATCAGCGTCGAGTCCATATCGAACACCGCCAGACGACGGTTGCGACGGAACAGCGAATCTTCCTGGAAAGCGATGTCGACGTTCAGCTCTTGGGCGACGCTGAGGAATTCGGCGCGCAGCGCCTGCGGATCGGCCGCTTCGCCCCGCACGGAAAACTCGATGCAGCCCTTGCCCTTGTCCGCCGGCGTGTCCAGCGGCATGCGACCCGACAGACGGTCGATGTGGTCGATGTTCAAACCGTATTTAGCAGTGATCGAGCTGACGGCCTGCAATTGGCCGGCGGTCACCTTGCGGGTCAGCAAGGTCACGATGTGGCGTTTTTTGCCCTGGTTGCCCACCCATTGCTGGTAATCCTCTTCGGACACCGGGGTGAAGCGCACCTGCTGGTCGAGCTCGTAGCCCTTGAACAGGATGTCCTTGAGCACGGATTTGCCTTGCTCGGAGTCGGGAATTTCAACCAGGATGCCGAACGACAGGGTGTCGTGGATCACCGCCTGACCGATATCGAGAATGTTCACACCACCTTGTGCCAGAACACCGGTAATGGCTGCCGTCAGACCCGGACGGTCGACTCCCGTGATGTTAATCAGGACGATTTCGCGCAACGCGCACCCCCGCAACTGGAAAAAAACCGCATTCTACCCACTTTCAGTGACCATCGGGCACCGTCAGCGGGGTGC
>NZ_JBIVMX010000079.1:0-21270 GCF_044753305.1 Pseudomonas sp. NPDC088429
CCGGATTTCCGGGACCGCACCCAAAGTGCAAGCGTGGATTTTTCCAGCACTTCGTTCGTAAAAGAAGTCAGCCGCGCCCGTACCTTTGGTTTCATGAGTGATATCGAGTACCTGCGCAAGCACAACCTCGCACTCGGCGGCAGCGTTGAAAACGCAATCGTGGTCGATGCCGATGGCGTGTTGAACGAAGACGGCCTTCGCTATGAAGACGAATTCGTGAAGCACAAGATCCTCGATGCCATTGGCGACCTGTACCTTTTGGGTAACAGCCTGATTGGTGAGTTCAAAGGCTTCAAGTCCGGTCATGCACTGAACAACCAGCTGTTGCGCAAGTTGATTGAGCAAACAGATGCTTGGGAAGTGGTGACGTTCGATGACGCCAGCACCGCACCAATCTCTTACATGCGCCCGGTTGCGGCGGTGTAAGTAAAAAACCTCTCTAGTTTTTTGAAGGCCATCCTCGGATGGCCTTTTTTTATGCTCCTTTTTTCAGACGCAAAAGATCGCAGCCTTCGGCAGCTCCTACAGGAACCGCATTCCAATGTAGGAGCTGCCGAAGGCTGCGATCTTTTGATCTTCAGGCAGCCACCACCACCACTCGATTGCGCCCACCTTCCTTCGCCTGATACAACGCCTTGTCCGCCACAAACAGCAACTGCTCCAGCGTCATCTCACTCGCCGCGGTCCACGTCGCAATGCCGATACTCACCGTCATCGGCCGATCAGCCCCGGCAACCCACGGCAACTGCTCCACCGCCTGCCGAATATGCTCGGCAATCTGCTGCGCGCCCTGGCTGTCAGTCTCAGCCAGAATCACCGAAAACTCCTCGCCGCCATACCGCGCCACTAGATCCGCCGGTCGCCGCACATTGTCCGTAATCACCTTGGCCAACGCCTTCAACGCCTGATCCCCAGCCTGATGACCATGCTGGTCGTTGAACGCCTTGAAATGGTCGGCGTCGATCATCATCACCGACATCGGTTTGCCCGAACGCTGCGCGCGGAACCACTCGTGACGCAGTGATTGATCAAGCATCCGACGATTGGCGACACCGGTCAGCGCATCGGTGGCGGCCAGTTGCGCCAGTTCACGTTCAGCGCGTTGACGTCGGCGCAGTTCACGGGCGAGTAGCCATGTCAGCCAGAGCAATCCCACGCAAAGCGCACCAGTGGCGCCACTGATCAACATCGCCGTACGCCGCCACGTCGCAAACACCTCATCGCTGGACAGCGCGACCATCACCGTCAGCGGTAAATTGCCCACCCGCGAGTACGTATAGAGGCGCTGCTGATGATCCATGCTCGACGTGCTGCTGAAACTGCCCTTGCCATCCTTGTCGCGCAGAATTCGGATCACGTTGGGCCGGTTACCGAAGCTTTTACCGATCGAATCGCTTTGCAGATAAGGCTTCTGCGCCAGCAGCACACCGTCATCGTCGATGATGTTCAGCGTGCTGCCCTTGCCGATGTCGAGGCTTTTGAACAGTTGATCGAAATAGTCGAGCTTCATCGACGCCACCGCCACCCCGACAAATTCGCCGGTGTCCGAGGAAATGCGTCGGCTGAAACTGATGCGCCATTGATTGGCTTCGTCGCAGTCGCAACGGGTCTTGAACGGTCGGCTGATGAACATGCCGACATCGCGGTTGAAGGCGTGGGCGAGGAAGTAATCGCGGTCGGCGAAGTTGCCCGGTTTCGGCTCGACTCTTGAGGAGTCAGCAAGAACATCGCCGTGCTTGTCGAGCAGCAGAATGTCGCCCTTGAAGCGCGCAGTGGTGGAGCGGTCGAACAGCGCCAGATGGCGGATTTCCGGCGACACGTTTTGCAGATCATCGCGCTGGGCGGCAGCGATCAAACCTTGCAGGGACAGGTCGTAGAGTTCGACGGTACGCAGCACGTCGGCGTCGATCAACTGAGCAATGGTGGTCGCACTGCGGGTGGCGGATTGCCGAGCGTTGGCGTGCTCGCGAATCAGCAGAAAAGTGACGATTGATAAAATCGCGATCACGCTGAGCAAACTGCCGCAGATCAGCAGCAGCTCGGGGCGTCCGGTCTTGCCCGAAACGGGAGGGTTACGGCTCGCGATCATGATCGGATTATCGGTTGAGGGGATCTTCTAAGCGTAGGAGCTGCCGAAGGCTGCGATCTTTTGATCTTGTTTTTAAAAATCAGGATCACAAGATCGCAGCCTTCGGCAGCTCCTACAGGTTCAGTGTTAACTGATCTTAGAAGACGTTGATCGGGTAGTCGATGATCACGCGGTATTCGTCGGTGTCGGTATCAATCGCGCCGTAACCATTGCCACCGCGGTTGGTCGCCCATTGCAGGCGTACCGCCAGATCTTTGGCCTGGCCACTTTGCACCACGTACTTCAAATCGATATCGCGTTCCCAATGCTTGGCATTGCGACCCTCGGCGCTGTACCAGTTCGAGTAACCCTGGCTATCCGGATCAACCTTGGTCAAATCCACCGTCCCGCGCGAGTACGACACTGCCGACGTCAGCCCCGGATAACCCACTCCGGCAAAGTCATAGGCGTACTTGAGCTTCCACGAGCGTTCGTTCGGGCCGTTGAAGTCCGAGTACTGCTGCGAGTTGTCCAGATAAACGCTGTCGCCCTGACTGATGTAGTCGAACGGCGTATTGCCGTTGACCCGCTGATACGCCGCCGTGACGCTGTGGCTGCCGATCCCCACGGTGAAATGCAGGCTGTAGGTGTTGTTGTCGATGTCGCCGAGCAGCGCATCGCCGGTGTCTTGCGTGTGATAGAAGTGCAGGCCGGGGTTGAGGCTGACCAGATCGTTCAACTGCCAGGTGTAATCCAAGTCGTAGTAGTACTGGTTCCAGATGTCCTTGAGTTCGGACGCGTACAGGCTGCTGACCAAACCCTCGACACCGCTCCACGCCACGCCAGCCCAGTTCAGATGCTGGCTTTCGTCGCCCGCGGCCAACGTCCCGTAGGAGGTACCGATGCGCGTGTGACCACTCTGGTTGTACGGCTTGGTGAAACTGGCCTGACCGCCCTCGATCAACCAGCCGTCGAAGCTGTGGTTGGTCAGACTGACACCACGAAACGTCTGCGGCAGCATGCGCGTGTCACCGCCCGCGATCACCGGGTTGGTGAGGAACAGGTCACCGGCCTTCAACTCGGTATCGAACGCACGCATTTTCAGCGTACCGCCCGCTGTTGAGAACGAGCCCGGCGCTTTGCCGTTGCCATCGCTGATCGGCAGGATGCTTGAGCCGTCCGTGCCGCCACCGCCGTCGAGTTTCAGGCCGAGCATGGCGTGGGCATCAATGCCGAAACCGACCGTGCCTTCGGTGTAACCCGACTGGAAGATCCCGAGAAACCCTTGGCCCCACTCAATGTTGTCGTCCGCCTGCTGCATGCGGTTGCGATTCATGTAGTAGTTGCGGGCGTTGAGGTTGAGGCTTGAGCCTTCGATGAAACCTTCTTTCGCAGGCTCGTCGGCGTGAACGGCGGGGGCAATCGTTGCGGCAATTGCAATGAACAACGGAGTGAAGCGGACTGGGTAACGCACGTGCAATGGAGCTCCTTGGGTCAACTGGCGCCTCTATGTTTTGAGGCGCTCGATGTTTCTTGTTGTTACAGACGAACCAAACGGCTTTCAGACCACAACGAAAAAAGGCCGCTGAAAGGCAGCGGCCTGGAATGACGACGGTTGAACGGGAAGAGCCAAACAACCGCGTCGAGGGAAACGGTGCGGTGCGCGACTCAGCTGTCTTTTTCCAGCGATTGAGCCTGGGAAGTTGCAGCCTGAGGGGCCTGCGTGGCGTCTTTGGCCTTGGCCATCATTTCTGCCTGATGCTGGTCATACGCTTGAGCGCGGGCAGAATTCTGCGCCACGAACGCGTGGGATTCTTCAGCCATCGCCATCGGCGACAGGATCAATGAGGACAAAACGAAAGCGCTGGCAATACCCATACTGTTGGACATCTTGAAAACCTTCTCGCTTGGCGAGTGTGCTGTTTGGTGCGGGCAAAGATAAGGTTGCCGAGCGACGGGAAACAGCGCGATTTTCATAAATGACTGTTACAGCAAAAGCAAAGATCACCCCCTCACCCCAGCCCTCTCCCCCAAGGGGCGAGGGGGAAGGGAGCAGATCTCCATGCTCTTCAAAGCCTGAGTTCGACTGGATATTTCAATGCCAGTCAAAAGCCCCTCACCCCAGCCCTCTCCCGGAGGGAGAGGGAGCTGACCGAGGTGTCTGGCGTTGTACATCGACCTGAAAGATCGAGTCGATTATGGATTCGGTGAATCAAGATCAGGTCGGTGCACATCTGCAGCATCCCCCAATCAGTCCCCTCTCCCTCTGGGAGAGGGTTAGGGTGAGGGGCTTTTCAGACCGGCAAATAAATCCCGAAAGTATTCATCCCCCGATCACTGCGCACAAACACATCCCCACCATGCATCAGCGCAATCGCTTTGACGATCGCCAGCCCCAACCCATGGTTATTGCCGCTGTTACTGCGCGAGGCATCCACCCGATAAAACCGCTCGAACAACCGCGGCAAATGCTCACTGGCAATCGGCGATCCCGGATTGGCCACACCAATACTCACCTGATGTTCTTCAACCTCAATCCGCACCTCAATCACCTGACCCGCCTCGGTATGCTGCACCGCATTACTCAGCAAATTGATCAACGCCCGCCGCAAATGCGCGACTTCAATCTGCACCAGCGCATCACCGCTGACCTGCACCTGAACCTGCGCATCTTCAAGAATGAAATCCAGATATTCGAGCGTCGTCGCCACCTCATCAGCCAGCGAAGTCGAGGTGAGTTTGGTCGCCTTATTACCCTGATCCGCACTGGCCAGAAAAAGCATGTCGTTAATGATCGACCGCAGCCGTTCCAGCTCTTCCAGATTGGATTGCAGCACCTCGAAATAATGTTCCGCAGAGCGCCCACGGGTCAGCGCCACTTGGGTCTGGCCGATCAGATTGGTCAGCGGCGAACGCAGCTCATGAGCGACGTCAGCGTTGAACGATTCCAGCCGCGAATAGGCCAGTTCGACCCGCTCCAGCGTCGAGTTGAACGAGTCGACAAACTGCTCCAGCTCCGGTGGCAGCGGCGACAGACGCAAGCGCCCAGCCCTCAGTGGCGGTGCCAGTCGCTGTGCTTCGTGGGAGAGTTTGATCAACGGCTTCAAACCAATCCGCGCCACCCAATAACCCAGCGCCGAAGCCATCAACACACCGACAATCGCCAGCCCGATCAACGCGATCAACAGGTTGTGCTGAGTCTCATGAAACGTATCGGTGTCGATGCCGATCATAAAGCGCAGCGGCGGGCGCTGATCCTTGGCCGGAAATTCACTCACCAGCACTTTCAGTGGATAAGGCTGCCCCGGCAATTGCAGATCGCGCGTGCCCAAAGGGCCATTGGTGATCTCGCGGATCTGCGGCGTGAGGTTGCCGTATTCGTATTGCGGATCGCCGCTGCTGATCCAGAAACTGATGCGCTTGTCTTCTTCGCCGAGCAGCTTGAGTTTGTTGTTGATCTTCACCCAGTGCTCGGGCGTGCCGAAGCGGCCGACCGTGGATTCGAGCACGCTGTAACGCGCGTCCAGCTCGGCTTCCGGCAGCAAGCCCAAACCTTTATCGACCTGCTGATACAACGCGCCGCCGATCAACAGAAACACCAGCAACGCCACTAGCGTGAACATGCCACTGAGGCGCAGGGCAATCGAATTACTGGACACCACGGCTCTCCAGCACATAACCCATGCCGCGAATGGTGTGCAGCAGTTTCTCGTCGAACGGCCCGTCGAGCTTGGCGCGCAGGCGCTTGATTGCGACTTCGACGACGTTGGCGTCGCTGTCAAAATTGATGTCCCAGACCATTTCGGCGATGGCGGTTTTCGAAAGGATTTCACCTTGGCGGCGGGCGAGGACGCTCAACAGCGAGAACTCCTTGGCGGTCAGATCCAGTCGCGTACCGGCGCGGGTCGCCTTGCGGCTGATCAAATCTATCCACAGGTCGGCAATGCTCACCTGCACCGGTTCATGGCCGCCACTGCGCCGGGTCAGCGCTTGCAAGCGTGCGACCAGTTCGAGGAAGGAAAACGGTTTGCCGAGGTAATCGTCGGCACCGTCGCGCAAGCCTCGGATACGATCTTCGACGCGCTCGCGGGCGGTGAGCATGATCACCGGGGTTTGCTTGCGCGCACGCAATGCGCGCAGCACGCCGAAGCCATCGAGGCCCGGCAACATGACGTCGAGGACGATCACCGCGTAGTCGCTTTCCAGCGCCAGGTGCAGACCCTCGATGCCGTCGCGGGCCAGATCCACGGTGTAACCCTGTTCCGTCAGACCGCGGTGCAGATAATCCGCGGTTTTTTCCTCGTCTTCGATAATCAGAACGCGCATGACCCTGCCTCAGTCTGTGGTCGCCAACGCCGGCTGGGGCGCAGGTTTGGGTCTATGGAAAAGTCGCTCGAGCCACAAGTATATGACCGGCGTGGTAAACAACGTCAGCATCTGGCTGACCAGCAAACCGCCCACCACCGCGATCCCCAGCGGCTGGCGCAGTTCGGCGCCGGTGCCGTAACCGAGCATCAGCGGCAGCGCGCCGAGGAGGGCGGCGAGGGTGGTCATGATGATCGGCCGGAACCGCGTGATGCATGCTTCGAAAATCGCATCCTGCGGCGACAGGCCGCGATGGCGCTGCGCCTCCAGCGCGAAGTCGATCATCAGGATGCCGTTCTTCTTGACGATACCGATCAGCAACACCAGACCGATCAAGGCCATGATCGAAAAGTCCTGGCCGCAGATCCACAGCATGATCACCGCGCCCAAGCCTGCCGCCGGCAGCGTCGAAATAATCGTCAGCGGGTGCACGAAGCTTTCATAAAGCACGCCGAGAATGATGTACACCGCCACCAGCGCCGCGAGAATCAGCCACGGCTGACTGGCCAGCGAACTCTGGAACGCCTGCGCCGCACCCTGGAAATTGCCGCTGATCGCCGTCGGCATGCCGATCTCGGCTTTGGCCTGATTGAGCAGAATCACCGCATCACCCAGCGCCACGCCGGGCGCGAGGTTGAACGACAGGTTGGCGGCGGGGAACATGCCGTCGTGGGCAATCGACAACGGGCCAATGGTCGGCGCATCGAATTTGGCCAGCGCCGATAGCGGCACCATCTCGCCACTCAGCGGTGAGCGCAGGTAGAAATAGTTGAGGCTTTCGGCCTTGCCGCGCTGCTTGGTGTCCAGCTCCAGAATCACGTTGTACTGGTTGACCTGGGTCTGAAATTCATTGATCTGCCTTTGACCGAAGGCATCGTACAGCGCCTCGTCGACGTCGCTGGCGGTCAGGCCGAAACGCGCGGCGGCGCTGCGGTCGATGCTGATGTGGGTGATGCTGCCGCCCAGTTGCAGATCGTTGGATATGTCGCGAAACGCCGGGTTGCTGCGCAGTTTTTCAGTCAGGCGTTGCGTCCATGTCGCGAGGGTCGCGCCGTCGTTGCTCTTGAGCACGTATTGGTACTGCGCGCGGCTCGGGCCGGAACTGAGGTTGATATCCTGGCCTGCGCGCAGGTACAGCACGATGCCGGGGACTTTCATCAGTTGCGGGCGGATGCGGTCGATGAACTGGCTGGCGCTGACGTCGCGGTCGCCGCGTTTTTTCAGGGCAATCCAGAAGCGGCCGTTGGCGATGGTCTGGTTACTGCCGGACACGCCGACCGAGTGGGAAAACGCTTGCACGGCCGGATCGGCGGCGACGATTTCGGCCATGGCCAAGTGTTTTTTCACCATGTCGCCGTAGGAAATATCCGCCGCAGCTTCGGTGGTGCCGAGGACGAAACCGGTGTCCTGCACCGGGAAGAAACCTTTCGGGATAAAGATGTAACCGCCTATGGCCATTGCCAGCGATAAACCGAACACGCCGATCATCAATTTCTGGTGGGCGAGGGCGCGGCGCAGGCCTCGTTCGTACCAGCCGAGCAGGCGTTCGCTGAAACCCGGTTTGTCGTGGGCGTGATGCACCGGTTTGCGCATGAACAGCGCGGCCAGCGTTGGCGCCAAAGTCAGCGAGACCACCACGGAAATCATGATAGTCGAGGTTGCGGTCAGGGCGAATTCCTTGAACAGTCGCCCGACCACCCCGCCCATGAACAGCAGCGGAATAAACGCCGCCACCAACGAGAAACTGATCGAGACCACGGTGAATCCGATTTCGCCGGCGCCCTTGATCGCGGCTTCGCGCATATCGTCGCCGGCCTCAAGGTGTCGGTGGATGTTCTCCACCACCACGATCGCATCGTCGACGACGAAGCCGACCGCGACGACGATCGCCACCAGCGTCAGGTTGTTCAGGCTGAAGCCGAGGATGTACATCAAAGCGAAACTGGCGATCAGCGACACGCCGAGCACTGCCGAGACAATCAGGGTCGCCGACAACTGGCGCAGGAACAGCGCCATCACCGCGACCACCAGCATGATTGCGATCAACAGGGTGATTTCGACTTCATGCAGCGAGGCGCGAATAGTCTGGGTGCGGTCGATCAGGGTTTTCACCTGCACCGAGGCCGGCAACATCGCTTCGAGGCCGGGCAGGGCGGCTTGAATGCGGTCGACCGTTTCTACGATGTTGGCGCCGGGTTGGCGCGAGATCACCAGGTTCACCCCGGGTTGATCCCCGGCCCACGCCTGCACGTAGGCATCTTCCGAACCGTTGACGACTTTGGCGACATCGCGCAGGTGAACCGGGGCGCCATCCTTGTAGGAAACGATGAGTTGGCTGTAGTCCTCGGGGTGGAACAACTGGTCGTTGGTCGACAGCGTCGAGATGCTCGACTCGCCGTACAGCGCACCTTTGGCGAGGTTGAGGCTGGTCTGCTGGATCGCCAGACGAATGTCGGCGAGTGTCAGGCCAATCGCCGCGAGTTTGTCTGCCGAGGCTTGCACGCGAATCGCCGGACGTTGCTGACCGGTGATGTTGATTTGTCCTACGCCGTCGATCTGGCTGATCTGACGCGAGAGCAGGGTTTCCACCAAGTCGCTGAGTTCGGTGCCGGGCATTTGCGTCGAGCTGACGCTGAGGATCAGTACCGGGCTGTCGGCCGGGTTGACCTTCTTCCACGTTGGCAGCGTCGGCATGTCCTGGGGCAGTTTGCCGGCGGCGGTGTTGATCGCCGCTTGGACTTCTTGCGCAGCGGTGTCGATGCTTTTATCGAGGGTGAATTGCAGGGTCAAAAGGCTCGAGCCCAATGCGCTGCTTGAGGTCATCTGGGTCATGCCGGGGATGGCGCTGAATTGCACCTCCAGCGGCGTGGCCACGGACGAGGCCATGGTGTCGGGGCTGGCGCCGGGCAACTGCGCGGAAACCTGAATCGTAGGAAATTCCGCTTCCGGCAGTGGGGCGATGGGCAAACGCGGGAAGGCAATCAAACCGACCAGCACCAAAGCGATGGTCAACAGGATTGTGGCGACCGGGTGATCGATGCACCACGTCGAGACGCCTTTGTGCGCCTTCATGGTTTCGGCTCCGCTTGCACCACCTGCGCCGGCTCGGTCATGACTTGCACGGTCGAGCCGGGCTTGAGCCGCGACTGGCCGTCGGTGACCAGCACGTCACCGGCCTTCACGCCTTTGATGATGTCCTGGCCGCTGCCTTGGTAAACCATCTGCACTTGTACGGCTTCGACCTTGTCGCCATTCACGCGGTAAACGAAGTGTTGGTCGAGACCACGTTGTACGACAGTGGGCGGGACGACCAGCGCATCTTTGTCGAGGGCTGTCTGAATTTTTACCGTGACCAGCAGGCCGGGCCAGAGCTTCTGGCTGGCGTTGGCGAATTCGGCTTTGGCGCGGATGGTGCCGGTGTTGGCGTTGATCTGGTTGTCGATCAGGGTCAGGTGACCTTCGCCGAGCAGGTTGCCGGTTTCACCATCGGTGTCGGCGCCGATGTAGGCCTTGACCTGGGCGCGCTGTGGATCGTTGATCAGGCCTTGCAGGGTCGGCAGCATTTGCTGGGGCAGGGAGAATTCAACGGCGATCGGGTCGATCTGGGTGACGGTGAACAGGCCGGCGGTGTCGGTCATGCGCAGGAAGTTGCCTTCGTCGACTGTACGAATACCGACGCGGCCGGTGACCGGGGAGCGGATTTGCGTGTAGGAAAGTTGTACCTGCGCGGAATCGATGGAAGCCTGGTTGCCTTGGGCGGTGGCCTTCAATTGGTTGACCAGGGCTTGTTGTTGGTCGTAGGTCTGTTTCGAGATGCCGTCGTCGACGGTGAGCAGTTTGTAGCGTTTGAGGTTGACCAGGGCGACTTGCAGTTGTGCCTGGCTTTCGCCCAGTTGGGCGCGGGCCTGGTCGAGACTGGCGCGGATGGAGCGGTCGTCGATGGTGGCCAGGAGGTCGCCTGTTTTGACGAGTTGGCCTTCTTTGACGAGGATTTTGGTGAGGATGCCGTCGATTTGTGGGCGCACGACCACGCTGTGTAATGAGAGTACGGAGCCGATACCGCTGGTGTAGCGGGGGACGTCTTTTTCGCTGACCGCTATGACTCGCACGGGAATTGCTGTGGGGGTGGCGAGTTTGGTCGGGGCGGGTTTCAGGGCGTACCACAGACCTGCGCCTGCGAGGACGATCAATAGGGTGGCGAGCAGGGCTTTGTTCTTTTGGATTCGCATGCGGGTCGGGCGCCAAGGGTATGGAGTTTGGGCAGGTTGGGTAGTTATAAACTTGTTTGGGGGTCAGGAGGGTGACGGCTGGCTGACAGCGCTGTCAGTTTCGCTGGGTGCATATCCGTTGCTGCGGGTGTTGCTGATTACGGTTCCGCCCTTACGGCGGGTCACTTTTTCCAGACGCCGAAAAAGTAACCAAAAAGGCTTGCTCCTACGTGCGGCCCGCTCGCTGGGGCTCGGGGTTCCTTCGCTCCGGGATCGATCCGGGCGCAGCGCCTACGGTTTGCTTCGCTGCACCTCCTCTCGCTGTGTTTGGCTGCGCCAAACGGTCGCTGCGCTCCCACCCCCGGATCAATCCCTCCACTCAGCCTTCCGACGTCGCCCGTGGATCAAGATCAAGAGCTCACCCGAGCTTGCGCTCATCGTGTTGAGTGGTGAGAAGCAGAAGCGGTGTGCGTTCTGCTTTTGCTCTTCGTAGGAGCAGAGCTTGCTCGCGAAGGCGCCCGACCGGCCAATCCATTTAATACAGACTGCACACAATCTCTGTGGGAGCGGGCTTGCCAGCGATGGCGGCCCGCCAGCCGACCATTTTCTTCAGTTGGCGGCAATCTCATGTAGGAGCTGCCGCAGGCTGCGATCTTTTGATCTTGCCTCTGACGTCGAACATCAAAAGATCGCAGCCTGCGGCAGCTCCTACATCGGCAGTGGGTGTTTAAAAGCGTTTCGAAATGGGTGAACCTTCCCACAAGGTTTTCAGGTTGTCCGTCGGACGCGCGCTCTCTAGTCTTGGCTTGTCGCCGAAAACTCGGCGATCGGGTGTGAGAACCCGGGCTAAGTATTATTCCACCTGCAGTATCGTCATAATTGCCGCCAGTTCATTGCTGCCTGCATTTCTATGGCGGCTGTGTGCGGGCGAACTTCGGTTCGGCCGGAAGTGGTGGTTCTTACCCGGTTTCTCACCCTGCACATAGCTGCCACCCAATACGTCGCGTGAGAAACGGCAATTGGTTGGCTCCGATCAGTGAGAACCGATTCCATGACTAAGCCCGTACCCGATCCCCCGCTCGAAACAACAACCCCCCTCGAAGACGCCATCCGCGCCGACGACCAGATCAAAAACCGCGAAGCCATCAAACGCGCCCTCGATTTCTACCTCAGCCCCGACCCGATAAAACCGCGCCTGCCGAGCACGATGTTCCTCGTCCACCCGAACATCGACACTGAAAGCCTGCTCGCTCACGCCTGCGAATCCCTGGCATCGGCCAACGTGATGGCCGGCGATTTCGCCGATCAGCTCAGCCGCCCGCAACGCAGCACGGCGTTGGCCATCCAGCAGATCGTCATGCTTGCCGAATTGGCGGTAAACCGGGCACTGGATCGGGTTGATCCCCAGCCCTGAAACCCCGTAGGAGCTGTCGAGTGCAACGAGGCTGCGATCTTTTGATTTTGTTTTTTTACAAAGCCAAGTCCGGAGCAAAAGATCGCAGCCTTCGGCAGCTCCTACAGTACCGGCGTAGGCCTCGGGTTTTTCAGTTTCCATCGATAAGTTGATAAGTCCCAAAAAGAGACCTATCGTTCCCTTTTTGGGACTCTTCGGCGGCCGCAATGGAAAGCATCTCTCTAAGCGAAGCGCTGTTCACTAATACTCAGCAAAAAGTGTTGGGCCTGCTTTTTGGCAAACCCGATCGGACGTTCTACGCCAATGAGATCGCGCGTTGGGCGCATGTGGGTAAAGGCAGTCTCATGCGTGAGCTTGATCGCTTGCACCGGGCGGGGGTGTTGCGCATGACACGGGTGGGCAATCAGACCCATTACCAGGCCAATCCCGATTGCCCTGTCTATACCGAGCTTTTGGGCATATCTCGCAAAACTTTTGGCATTGCCGAACCTTTGCGCCAAGCGCTTCAGCCGTTTGCCGGGCTAATTGTCTGGGCGTTTGTCTATGGCTCTATCGCTAAGGACAAAGCAAACACACTCAGTGACATTGATCTCATGCTGATCGGCGAAGGCCTGCACTACAGTGACGTGATGGAACGGCTCATGCCCATGGAAGAGCAACTGGGCCGCCCCATCAATCCGACGCTTTACACCCCGCAAGACTGGGCAGCGAAGCTGGCAGCACAAAACAGCTTTGTTGTGCGGGTGGTGCAGCAGGAAAAAATCGATCTGTTAGGGGCAAACCCTTTGGAGTCCAAGGATGGGCAGCAACGAGAGTCTGGAGAATCTTCTACGTAGCGGCGGACTGAAAGCGGAGCCGCCGGATCACAAGGAGTGTGTCGGCTTGATGCGCTCGGCTGTGGATCGGCTCAAGGATGCGCAAACGTCTACGTTGTCTTTTGCCAGCCGTTTCGACTTGGCTTACAACGCAGCTCACGCCTTGGCCCTGAACGCACTTCGGTTAAGTGGCTATCGATCAGACAAACGTTATCTGGTTTTTCAATGTCTAGTTCACACCGCGCAGGTCAGCAAGGTGCAGGTGCGGTTGTTCGCTTTGTGCCACGAACGGCGCAACCTTGCGGAGTACGAAGGGTACATGGATGAGGATGAAGCGCTGTTGGCGCAACTGCTGGATAGCGCAGCGCAATTGCTCCATACCCTCCAGGAGCAATCGCGTTGAAGTCCGTCATCTTTCTCGTCGAGCCCGTTACCATCCGGCGAACGGCGCAAATCTTCAGGTGCCGACGCGGAGCGTGCAGGTATACTGCGCGCCTTCGCGGCTCACTGTTCGGGCCCGACTTTTTGCTTTCCGGAGCTTTCATGACTTCCCCGACCCAACCGCCGGTTGACGACGCTATCAGCGATGTCCCGGCCGATCTGACTGACGTCAGCGAAACCAAGCCTGCGATCCCGGCGTTCAAGTTCCCGTTCAAGCCCGGTGAATTGGCGGCTGGCAAGGATTCGAATCAGCCGTGGTACAAGAACGGCGCCAAGAATGGCCACACCAAAACCCCGGGCATGGCCCCGCCGGGTACGCGTCGGTCGATGGGTAAGCGCTGAGTCAGATTTGCTTGATCTGGCGGGCCTCTTCGCGAGCAAGCTCGGCTCCTACAGGTTTTGTGTCGTACACAAATTGTATGAACACCCTACAACCCCGTAGGAGAAGGCTTGCCCGCGAAGAGGCCATTAGCCCCAGCGCAACTCCCGCATCAAGCCGCCCGCAACGAAATAAACGCATACGTCTGCGCCGGCTCTGTCACTACCTGAGCCCCGGCCGCCAGCACTTGCCCGGCAATGTCCTCCCCGGACACATGAAACAACCATTCACTCTGCGCCGTGTTCAGCGGTTGCTCGATCACTTGATCAATCACCGACGCAAACGCGTCCATATTGGGCAGATACGCGGTAAAGCCGTCGCCCTTCAACGCCGTGGTACGAATCCCCAACGTCGCGCAAATGGCATCCTTGAGCCGAATGTCATCACGATCCGCCTGGCGTGAGCGCTGAATCAATTCGACCAGTTCCTGATCCACCAACTCACCGCCCACAATCAACGCCGGCCCTTGTTCCCAGGACTCTGGCGGGCAATCTTTGGCGGCGGGATTGAGTGGGATATGCGGGTTGATTTCCGCGGGATAAATGCGGCACACCAATGGTCGGCGCTCGTAGATGCGGCAGAGCTTGTCTTCGTCAAGATTCCGGCAAGGCCCGACGTTGTACGCGGCGAAGGTGATTGCCACGTGCGCAGCGGTCGCGCCGCTGCGTACCACCGCTGAACGACGTTCGGCGTGCTCGCGTTGCTGCGTTGGCAAGCCGAGTCCGTTGCCGAGAAAGGCCTCGACCAACACGATCACTTGACCACCGTCCGCCGCCCACATGCGGGCTTCGGCCAGGGTCAGGGGGACGTGGTGGTCGGTGCAGCATTTGCCGCAGCCTACGCAGGAAAACGTTGTATTCATTGAACGGCCAGTCGCGATTCAGGGCATTAAACGGTGACGGAAAACCACCGCGCTGATCTGAATCGAAGCAAGTTGTGCGCCACTCACTGGGTTTTGGCGGGCGGGCGGATCGAGTCCCACTCGGTGATGAACGCGGTTTTCGACTGTTTGTTGTAGAGGCACAGCTCGGTGCCTTGCTGGCCTTTCATGTGTTTTTGCGGGTAGGTACCTTGCAGCAGAACGGCGGTGTAGCCGACGCGGTCATCGAATTGCGCGGGGCTGCCGACGGGTTTTGGGGTTTTGAGGCCGCTGGCTTTGGTGCAACTGGCGAGGACGGTTTTATCGTAGGCGGCCCAGGCGTCGGGGCTTGAGGCTTGGGCCTGGGAGGCTAGGGCGGTGAGGCAGAGGAGGCTGAGGGTGAGGGCTTTCATGATTGGGCGTCCTTGGTGTGGGTGGCCAAGGTTGGAGTCTGACTCTGCAGTTTTGTTGCTCAGGTCATCGTCAAAAGATCGCAGCCTTTGGCAGCTCCTACAGGGGATCGCGAACATCTGTAGGAGCTGCCGAAGGCTGCGATCTTTTGACTTTACAGGTCCGGCACCAATTCCCGGCGGACTACATACATCCCGGCACTTTCATACAAGCGCTGCGCCCGCCGGTTGTCTTCCAGCACCTTCAAATCAACAAACCCTTCACGGCGTTGCTGAAACACCTTGAACGCATTCACCAGCAACGCCCGGCCCAATCCTCGACCCTGCACCCGAGGATGCACCACCAGATTCTTGATATAGGCACTCGTCCAGCACTGCGCCACACCGACAACCCCTTCGGCATCGCAGGCAATAAAGCACAAGGTCGGGTCATATTCCGGATCGCGCTCAAAGCGTTGCTGCCATTCATCGAGCATCGGCACCCGGCCACCACCCTCGCGGTAACCGAGTTGCATCAGGTGATGCACCGCTGGCGCCAGTTCTGCGCGGTAAACGGAAATCTCGATGCCTGACGGCCATTGCACAGCCGGCACGACTTCAGCCAAGTCGCGCCGCATCAGAAAACAATACGTCTCGCTCAACACTCAATGCCCGTGCGCAGCGACGTGCTTGGCCGCTTCGATCAAACGCTGGGTCAGTTCCGGCGAGGAGAATTTGGTTAGCACCGCATTCGCTCCGGCCAGCCGCGCTTTTTCGCTGTTCATCGCGCTGTCGAGCGAGGTGTGCAGCAGCACGTAGAGGTGGGCGAAGTCCGGGGTCTCGCGCAGGGTGCGGGTGAAGGCGTAGCCGTCCATTTCGGACATTTCGATGTCGGAGACGATCAGGTTGATCTGCTGCGCCGTGCCTTGCAGGTCGAGCAGGCAGTCGATGGCTTCCTTGGCGCTGCGCGCAGTGTGGCATTGCAGGCCGAGGTTACGCAGGGTGTGCACCGATTGTTGCAGCGCGACCTGGCTGTCGTCGACCACCAGAATCCGTGCGTTACCGAGGACTTCGGCGTCTTCCATGGTCAGGTCGGTCGGCGCCATTTCAATCTGCGCCGGGGCGATGCTGTGGATGACTTTTTCGATGTCGAGCACTTGCACCAGCGTGCCGTCCACCGAGGTCACGCCGGTGATGTAAGCGCGCGGGCCGCCGGAGCCGAACGGTGGGGGTTTGATGTCGGTGGTCAGACAGTGGACGATTTTGCTCACGGCTTGCACGTGCAGGCCCTGCTTGGAACGGCTGACGTCGGTGACGATCAGGCAGCCGCCGTCCGGGTCTTCCAGCGGTCGTTCGCCGATCGCGCGGCTGAGGTCGATCACCGAGAGCGAATTACCGCGCAGGGTGGCGATGCCTTTGACGTGCGGGTGCGACTCGGGAAGTTTTGTCAGTGGCGGGCAGGGAATGATTTCACTGACTTTCAGCAGGTTGATCGCCATCAGCTTGCCGCTGCGCAAGGTAAACAGCAGAAGCGAAAGTGAATCTGCGCGGGCTTTGGTGGAAGACATATAAACCTTCTGTGGAAAAAGGTGGTGGGCGAGGGTGGATCGCCAAGAACTATTGATGCCGGGTTATCGGCGTTAAGGGGTGGGGCTTTAGGTCAGTTGTCGGGTTGGGGTTGGATTCAGAGCCGGATCCAGCGCCCCTCACCCCAGCCCTCTCCCAGAGGGAGAGGGGGCCGACCGAGGTGTCTGGCGTTTTACATCGACCTGACCGACCGAGTCGATTATGGATTCGGTAAAGCAGGTTCACGTCGGCGGACATCGCCAATATCCCCCAATCAGTCCCCTCTCCCAGTGGGAGAGGGCTAGGGTGAGGGTGTGCTTCTAGCCCTTCATACCCAACCGCTTAGCCATCCGCCCAAGATTCGCCCGATCCAGCCCCAATTCCCGCGCCGCGCTCGCCCAGTTATCCTGATTCCGCTCCAGCGCCGCACTGATCAACCGCCGCTGATACTCCTCAGTCGCACTGCGCAAATCACCGTTAATCAACGGCGCCGTCGCAACAACATCGGCAGCCGCGGCGGCAGAGTTATCCACAACCTCACGCGGCAAATCCAGATCCGCTGCACTCAAACTCAAAATCTTCGGCCGCACCTTGCAGTTACCCAACGCCTTCAACGCACTGCGCCCAATCAAATGCTCCAGCTCGCGCACGTTGCCGGGCCAGGTATAAGCGAGCAGCGCTTCCTGCGCATCGCTGTTCAGACGCAGGCTATTAAGGCCCATGCGCGAACGGTTCTGCTCCAGAAAGAAACCGCTGAGCAACAACACATCCCGCCCACGATCACGCAGCGCCGGCACACGCAGCGGGTACACACTCATACGGTGATAGAAGTCGGCACGATAGCGACCGCTGCGTACTTCCTCGGCCAAATCGCGGTTGGTCGCGGCGATCAAACGCACGTCGACTTGATGCTCTTTATCCGAGCCCAAACGCTGCAACTGCCCGCTCTGCAACACCCGCAACAACTTGGCCTGCACCGTCAGCGACAGTTCACCCACTTCATCGAGAAACAGCGTGCCGCCATTGGCCAGTTCAAACTTGCCGCGACGATCGCTGGTGGCGCCGGTGAACGCGCCGCGGACGTGGCCGAACAGTTCGCTTTCCACCAAGGTGTCCGGCAGTGCGGCGCAGTTGAGGCTGATGATCGGTTTGTCGGCGCGCGGGGAGGCGGCGTGGATCGCTTGCGCCACCAACTCTTTGCCGACTCCGGTTTCACCAGTGATCAATACAGTCAGATCACTGCCGCCGACCAGGTTGATCTCCTCCACCAAGCGTTTGAGCGCTTTGCTCTGACCGATCATTTCGCGGTTCTGCTGACCGCTGGCCTGACGGTAAACCTCGGCGCGCTGATGCTCGTCTTCCGCGCGAATCGCCAGACGCTCGATGCGCTCGGCCGCGTTGACCGTGGCCGAGGCCAGACTGGCGAACGCTTGCAGAGCATCCAGTTCGATCGGCTCGAAACGTTCCGGATCGAGCGCGTCGAGGGTGATCAGCCCCCAGAGTTTTTCATCGACAAACAGCGGGCAGCCGAGGCAGTCGTGGACTTCCAGATGTTCGTCGAGCCCATCGACCAAACCGTCATAAGGATCGGGCAAGTCGCTGTCGGCGGCGAAACGCGTTGGTCCGGCACCGGCCAGTAAAATTTCGAAACGCGGATGCTCGCTGACTTTGAAGCGACGACCGAGGGTGTCGGTACTCAAACCATCGACTGCCAGCGGCACCAGCGATTCACCGTCGAGGCGCAACAACGCGGCGGCATCGCACGGCAGCAGGGCGCGCATGGCTTCGAGCAAGCGTCGATAACGCTCGCCCTCGGGCAGTTCGCGCGACAGGTCGGAGACTAGAGGCAACAGTGCGGTAAGCAGGGATTTGGCGGTCATGGTCGTGTAGTCAAAGAGACAAGATGTAGTCGCGATGACTATAAAACCCTTTGAGTCGTTATGACTACGTATTTCTCAACTCATTGATTTATAAGGTTTAAAAAGTTGGCACGGAAACTGATATGACTCAGATAACTTTTTCAAGAAGCTCAGGAGTCACTCTTATGCTTAGCGTCCAGGATCGTGCCATCGTCAAATCCACCGTGCCTCTGCTGGAAAGCGGCGGGGAAGCGCTGATCACGCACTTCTATCGCATGATGCTCTCTGAATACCCGGAAGTACGCCCTCTGTTTAATCAGGCGCACCAGGCCAGCGGCGACCAACCGCGTGCTCTGGCCAACGGGGTCTTGATGTACGCCCGCCACATTGATCAACTCGATCAGTTGGGCGATCTGGTGGCGAAAATCATCAACAAGCACGTGGCCCTGCAGATTCTGCCGGAGCACTACCCGATTGTCGGTACCTGCCTGCTGCGGGCGATCTCTGAAGTGCTCGGTGACGAAATCGCCACCCCGGAAGTGATGAGCGCGTGGGGCGCGGCGTACGGTCAACTGGCCGACATTCTGATCGGTGCAGAAACAGCCATCTACGACGAGAAAGAACACGCGGTCGGCGGCTGGCGTGGGGCGCGCGACTTTATCGTCGCGGCCAAGGTTGAAGAGAGCGCGGAAATCATCTCGTTCTACTTCGAACCTGCCGACAAAGGCGCGATTCTGGCGGCCGAGCCGGGTCAGTATATCGGCATGAAACTGATCCTCGATGGCGAAGAAATCCGCCGCAACTATTCGCTGTCGGCGTTGGCGAACAAAGGTCAGTACCGCATCAGCGTCAAACGCGAACCGGGTGGTCGTGCGTCGAATCACTTGCACGATCAACTGCACGTCGGCGCGAGCATTCAGCTGTTCCCGCCATCGGGCGAGTTCACCCTGACGGCCAGCGATAAACCGCTGGTGCTGATCAGCGGCGGTGTGGGTATTACACCAACATTGGCGATGCTCGAAGCGGCGCTGGAAACCGAGCGTCCGGTGCACTTTATCCACTGCGCGCGCAATGGCGGCGTGCATGCGTTTCGCGATTGGGTCGATGGCTTGGCGGCGCGTCATCCGCAGCTCAAGCGTTTCTACTGCTACGCCGAAGACGATGGCGTGAGCCCGGCGGCGGACAAGGTCGGCATGTTGAGCCTGGAGCAATTGGGCGAGTGGTTGCCGGAACAGCGTGATGTCGATGCTTACTTCCTTGGGCCGAAGGGGTTCATGGGTGCGATCAAGCGTCATCTGAAAGCGCTCGGCGTGCCGGAGCAGCAGAGCCGTTACGAGTTCTTTGGGCCGGCTTCAGCTTTGGAGTAACCCCCAGCAAAAGATCGCAGCCTTCGGCAGCTCCTACAGGGAAAGGGTGTAATAACTGTAGGAGCTGCCGGAGGCTGCGATCTTTTGATCCTGGATTTAATGAATCCTTAACCGCTTTATCGTTTATTCCCCCGGTGTAGACTTGCGACAACTTTCAGCCGCACGCCGGCTGAACCATGGACATACAAGGGAAACGCGATGAGCGAGGAAACAATGCGGTTGGGACGTGAGCGGCGCTTTCTGGTGCTGTTGGGCATCATCTGCCTGGCGCTGATCGGTGGGGCGTTGTACATGCAGATCGTGCTCGGTGAAGCGCCATGCCCGCTGTGCATCTTGCAGCGTTATGCGTTGCTGCTGATTGCGATCTTCGCGTTCATCGGGGCGGCCATGCGCACGCGTCGCAGCATCACCGTGTTCGAAGTGCTGGTGGTGATTTGCGCACTGGCTGGCGCGGCTGTCGCCGGGCACCACGTGTACACGCAGTTCTATCCGGCAGTGAGCTGTGGCATCGATGTGCTGCAGCCGATTGTCGATGATCTGCCGCTGGCGAAGATCTTCCCGCTGGGCTTTCAGGTCGACGGTTTCTGCTCAACGCCGTACCCGCCGATCCTCGGCCTGTCGCTGGCGCAATGGGCGCTGGTGGCGTTCGTGCTGGTGGTGATTCTGGTGCCGCTGCTGACCTCGCGTAACCGCAAGGCACTGCGCTGAGTCAACTATTCGGCAAGCAAGCCGATACAGAAAACGCCTCGATTTGCGGATCAGTAAATCGGGGCGTTTTGCATTTCAGAGACTTTGTGAAAACACCGTGACGAACGGCAACGGAGGGTGCGACAGGTGTGCGACATGTTGTCACACGCGGTGTGTCGCAGGGCTCCGCGAGGGGCTGGATTGGCCTCCTGTTACACAAAAACATTGGTCTGTTTCGGCAATTTTCTGCTTTTAAGCACAAACGCTCGAACAGGCAGTTTTAACACGCTCTGGCAAATGGCCAGAGCCCTTGTGTTATCGGGCTTTACGCTGATATCGACGTGGGAAAAAGCCATCAGAGCTGTCTGAACTGAGGCGGGTAGACCTACAATTTTTGGTGTTTTTGTTGAGAATCGATTTCGATAACATGTGGAACTTTTGCAAAAATGGCGATGGATTGTTGCTCGAACGGATAAAAATTATTTCGGGATAAGACATGGTGTATAGGGCGCTACCTATCTACAATCGCCCGCACTGAATTCCCGGCACTGTTCAGCCTTTATTAAGGAGGCGAGCAGGAAGTCGGGTGTCGAGTGAGTCGTTAGGCTTCCAAGACACCCAGGTGTCGGTGCCTTCCAACTTTCCGCACCAAATGGAATTGGTCTGTAACTAGGCCTTTGACCACGAATTCGAATAAGAACTCACCGCTGTCCCAGGATTTGTCGAGCGTCTGACGCGAGACGGGCGGCCCTTATTCAATCCAAAGAAAATGCCAACCCTTGGCAGGGTGAAGTGTTGGCGATCAAAACCCAACTGCATTGCGCAAGCTGCTTTAGAGCTCGTGAGAGGAGTA
>NZ_JBIVMX010000080.1:0-20925 GCF_044753305.1 Pseudomonas sp. NPDC088429
GCCTCTCGCCGTCTTGTTTTTATTGTGCGTGAGTCGATTCGTCTTATTTTTATTGTCTTGTGCATTGCTTGTTATTGTTCTTGTACCAAACATATAGCAGGGGTCGTGCCAACTTTTGCGAAACCCCGTAAAACAAAGGGTTAGGTCGATATAACCGTTTTCTCGGGGCGAAAAAAAGCCGGGGTTTCGTTACCGATAACCCCGGCTTCTGTTACGTGAAAAGACTGAGGTAACAGTTTTTTCACCTCTTCAAGCGTTACCCGCACACTCGACAGGTAACGTTCAGCTCTCGCTGGCGACCCCGGTCTTGCGCCGGGGGATGCCCAGACGCTGACGGCGTTCCCACAGACATTTACGGCTGACGCCCAGTTTGCGCGCCAGTTCGGTCTCGGTCATGTGATCCTGATGCTCAAGGACGAAGTGCTGGAAGTAATCCTCCAGCGACAAGTCTTCAGTCGGCTCATGGCTGCTGTTGCTGGCGTTACCACCGGTTTGCGGTGGCAGGCCGATGAACTCGTCGTCGTCCAGATCGCTCAGTTCAATGTCGATGCCCAGCAGTTCGGCAGAGATTTCCGGGCTTTCGCTGAGAATCACCGCGCGCTCGACTGCGTTTTCCAGCTCGCGCACGTTACCCGGCCAGGAATAGTGACGAATGGCCTGTTCGGCATCGGCAGCAAATTTCAGGTCGGTACGGTTGATGCGCGCGCTCTGGCGAGCGAGGAAAGCTGTGGCGATTTCGTTGACGTCGGCACCGCGTTCGCGCAGCGCTGGCAATTTCAGGGCAATCACGTGCAGACGGTAATAAAGGTCTTCACGGAACTGGCCGATTTTCGCAAGGCTCTTCAGATCCCGGTGCGTTGCTGCGATCAGGCGTACATCGACCTTCTGCGACTGCACCGAACCAACACGGCGAATTTCGCCTTCCTGCAACACGCGCAACAGGCGGGCCTGAGCTTCCAGTGGCAGTTCGCCGATTTCGTCGAGGAACAACGTGCCGCCGTCCGCCGCTTCGACCAGACCGGCACGCCCGGCGCTAGCGCCAGTGAACGCACCTTTTTCATGGCCGAACAGTTCGGACTCGATCAGGCTTTCCGGAATGGCGGCGCAGTTCACCGAGATCATCGGTGCCTTGGCGCGTTTCGACAGGTTGTGCAGGGCGCGGGCCACCAGTTCTTTACCGGTGCCGGACTCGCCCTGAATCAGGACATTGGAATCGGTGGGCGCGACCTTGCGGATCTTGCTGTACAGATCCTGCATCGGCGGGCACGAGCCGATGATGCCGATCTCGCCATTGCTGTTGTCGGTGGAGGGTTTGCCGCTGCCATTGGCCGGTTTGCTGGCAAGCGCTTCGCCGGCAGCCGGGGCCGATTGGCGATCACGCAGAATCCGCGCGACGGCCTGGAGCATTTCATCGTGGTCGAAAGGCTTGGCGATGTAATCCACCGCGCCCATCTTCATCGAGTCGACCGCCGAGCGCAGGCTGGCGTAACTAGTCATGATCAGCACCGGCGTGCCCTGGCCAAGCTTGATCAGCTCGGTGCCCGGCGCGCCCGGCAAACGCAGATCGCTGACGATCAGGTCGAACGTAGGAATGGTGAAGCGTTCTTGTGCTTCCTGCACTGAACCGGCTTCGCTGACCTGGTACTGGTTACGTTCCAGCAGGCGGCGCAAGGCGGAGCGGATAATTGTTTCGTCTTCGACGATCAAAATGTGCGGCATTGATTCGATACTCTCGACGGTCTCAGTTCACAGCGGACGTCGCTTCGACAAGACGCGGCAATGTCACCCGAATACGGGTGCCGCGTTGGCTTTGTACATCAGCCGGGCTGTCGATGGTGATTTGTCCATAATGCTCTTCAACGATGGAATAGACCAGTGCAAGGCCCAGACCGGTGCCTTCGCCAGGATCCTTGGTGGTGAAGAAGGGTTCGAACAATCTGTCCATGATGTTCTTCGGAATACCGCTGCCTTCGTCTTCGACGATCAGATCGACCGTGTGTTCGCCGGCTTCGCTTTTCACCCGTACCGCACTGTGCGGCGGCGAGGCGTCGCGGGCGTTTGAAAGCAGATTGATCAACACCTGCGCGAGCCGCTGCGGATCGCCTTCGACCCAGTGATCCGGATCGCACAGGTTGTAGAACTGCACTTCGAAATTGCGTCGGTTCAGCGCCAGCAGGCCAATCGCGTCCTGCGCCACTTCCGCCAGACAAACCGGCTCATCGCTGTGTTGATGGCTGCCGGCGTGGGCGAAGCTCATCAACGACTGGACGATGCGCGATATGCGTTTGGTCTGTTCGAGAATCTGCCCGCTGATTTCCGTCAGTTCGTCGTCTTCTTCGCGCTCTTCGCGCAGGTTTTGCGCCAGACAGGCGATGCCGGTGACCGGGTTGCCGATTTCGTGGGCGACACCCGCCGCGAGGCGACCAATGCTCGCCAGCCGTTCGGAGTGCACCAGTTTGTCTTCGAGCATCTGTGTTTCGGTCAAATCCTCGACCAGTAACACCAGACCGCTGTTACCCGGAGCAAGCGGCTCATCGATGGCCGCTTTGTGCAGGTTCAGCCAGCGGGTCTGGCCGTCGAGGGCCAGATGCTGTTTGTGCAAATGCTCGTCGGGCAGATTGATGAAGCCCTGCAACAATTCTTTCCATGGCTCGCCGATGGTGCTCAGGCGGGAACCGACCACGCGTTGCGCGGCAATCCCGGTGAGTTCTTCCATGGCCTTGTTCCACATCAGGATCTCTTGATCCTTGGCCAGCGAACAGACGCCCATCGGCAGTTCCTGCAGGGTCTGGCGGTGGTAGCGGCGCAAGGCATCGAGTTCGGCGGCTAAACCCGTGAGGCGCGAGTGGTAATCCTCGAGACGGCTTTCAATAAAGTGAATGTCTTCGGTGACATAGTTTTCGCCGCCCGCCTTATAAGGCAGGAAGGTTTCCACCATGTCCTGCGCCACGCTCGGGCCCATCAGGCCGGAGAGGTTGGCTTCGATGCGGTCGCGCAAACGGCGAAGGGCATAAGGACGGCGTTCGTCGAAGGGAAGGTAAAGGTCACGCAGGGCTTGCTCGACTTCTTTTTGTGCTGCTTTGGCGCCCAGTGGTTTCGCCAGTTGCGTGGCGAATTCCTGCGGCGAGGCGGCGTGCAGTTCGCGGCGTTGCGGGCGACGCACGTTATCCACAGCGCAGGCTTCGGCGGCGCTGGCTTCTTCGGGACTGGCGTTGGTGAACAGCGAGATCAACGTGAACATCAACACGTTGGCCGCCAGCGAGGCAATCGCGGCCATGTGCCAACTGGTGTCGTCGAGCACGTAAATCATGTTCAGCAGCGGGATGTAGAAACCCTGCAGATTGCCGACCAGCGGCAACAGCATGGTCACGACCCAGACCAGAATCCCCGCCAACAGGCCGGCAATAAAGCCACGGCGATTGGCGGTCGGCCAATACAGCACAGACAGCACGCCCGGGAGGAATTGCAGGGTCGCGACGAAGGCAACAATGCCAAGGTTGGCCAGATCCTGCTCGGCGCCGAGCATCAGGTAGAAACCGAAACCAGCCATGATGATCGCGACGATCAGCGCGCGGCGCGTCCATTTCAACCAACGGTAGATATTGCCTTCAGCCGGCGGCTGATAAAGCGGCAGCACCAGGTGGTTCAGCGCCATGCCCGACAGCGCGAGCGTGGTGACGATGATCAGCCCGCTGGCCGCTGATAAACCACCGACGTAAGCGAGCAACGCCAGCGGCTTGCTGTTGGCGGCGATGCCGATGCCGAGGGTGAAATATTCCGGATTGGTCGTCGCGCCCAGTTTCAGACCGGCCCACAAAATCAGCGGTACCGCCAGGCTCATCAACAGCAGGAACAGCGGCAAACCCCAGCTCGCACTGACCAGCGAGCGTGGATTGAGGTTTTCGGTAAACGTCATGTGATACATGTGCGGCATCACGATCGCCGAAGCGAAGAACACCAGCAACAGCGTGCGCCACGGGCCCTCCTGCAATGGCGTATGCAGCGCGGCGAGGGCGGTCTGGTTTTGCAGCAGCCACACCTCAAGTTGTTGCGGGCCGTCGAACACGCCGTACAGCGCATACAAACCGACGCCGCCGAGGGCAACCAGTTTGATCACCGATTCAAAGGCAATCGCGAACACCAGCCCTTCGTGTTTCTCTCGGGTGGCGATGTGGCGGGAGCCGAAGAAAATCGTGAACAGGATGATCAGCGCACAAAACGCCAGCGCTACGCGGCTCTGCACCGGCTCGCCAGTGAGGATGCCAATGGAATCGGCGACCGCTTGAATCTGCAACGCCAGCAACGGCAACACGCCAATCAGCATGAAGATCGTGGTCAGCGCACCGGCCCAGGTGCTGCGAAAGCGAAAGGCAAACAGATCCGCCAGCGACGACAGTTGATAGGTGCGGGTGATTTTCAGGATCGGATAGAGCAGCACCGGCGCCAGCAGAAACGCGCCGGACACGCCGAGGTAACTGGACAGAAAACCGTAGCCGTACTGATACGCGAGGCCGACCGTGCCGTAGAACGCCCACGCACTGGCGTAAACCCCCAGCGACAAGGTGTACGTCAGCGGGTGGCGAATGATCGCGCGCGGGATCATGCCCCGTTCGCTGACCCAGGCAACGCCGAACAGCACCGCCAGGTACGCGGCGCTGATCAGGATCATCTGGGTCAGGCTAAAGCTCATCGGCATCTTTTTGGCTCTGCAGGATGAAGGTCACAACAATCAGGATCAGCCAAAGCAGATAGGGGCGATACCAGGCGCCCGTAGCGTCGATCCACCAATCCATGATGGCGGGGGAAAACAGGTAGATCCCCACGACTAAAAGCAGGACCAAGCGATAGATGTACATCCCGGCCTCTCTTTTTTATGCGCGTGCCCGAAAACGTGCGGCGATGGTAACGGATGGGCGCGCGACTGCAAGTGTCGTCATAGCAGTTGCGCTTCGGGCAGGGTCAGTGTGCGCGGGATCTTCGTCGCATCCCAATGCTTGCTGCCCCAACTGAGCAATTCTTGCGGCGAGGCGTGGGCCAGTTCGGCGCCGGGATTTTGCCCCAAAGCACGCAGGGCCCGCAGCAGCAATGGCGTGGCCTGATCTGCTTCAAGCGGTGGTGAGCGATAGGACTTGCCGAGCTTGTTGCCGTCCGGTTGGGTAATCAACGGCAAGTGCAGGTAACGCGGTTGGCGCAGGCCCAACAGTTCTTGCAGGTAGAGCTGACGTGGAGTCGAGTCGAGCAGATCGGCACCACGGACGATGTCGGTGATGCCTTGCCACGCATCGTCGAGCACCACGGCCAGTTGATAGGCGTAGAGGCCGTCACGGCGGCGGATGACGAAATCGCCGACGTCGCGGCCTAGGTGCTGGCGGTACTCGCCCTGCACACGGTCGATGAAGTGGTATTCCAGCTCCGGCACGCGCAGGCGGATCGCCGCGTCTTGTTGATCATGGCCGGCGTTGCGGCACAGGCCCGGATAAATGCCGTTGTACGCTTCGAGCTGTTTGCGCGAACAGGTGCAGGCGTAGGCCAGACCGTGATTGAACAGGCTGTTGAGCACATCGGCGTACGCGTCGTGCCGAACACTCTGGCGCACCATGTCGCCGTCCCACTCGAAACCGTAGCTTTCCAGCGCCTTGAGAATCGCGGTCTGCGCGCCGGGTTCTTCACGCGGCGGATCGAGATCTTCCATGCGCACCAGCCAGCGACCACCGACTGAACGGGCGTCGAGGTAAGAGGCGAGGGCGGCGACCAGCGAGCCGAAATGCAGATGGCCACTGGGGGTCGGGGCGAAGCGGCCGATGTAGGCGGGGGATTTTTTGGCAGTCATGGAAACGAAGCTACTTTTCAGGCTATACGCAGGTCAACCTGTAGGAGTGAGCCTGCTCGCGATAGCGGTGTGACATTCAACACCGATATTGACTGACCCATCGCTATCGCGAGCAGGCTCACTCCTACAAAAGGCAAAGGCAAAGGCAAAAGACAAAAGGCAGAAACAAAAACGGAGCGTTCGCACGCTCCGTTCTTCGTTCAGGTCGAGATTACTTGCCGACCTGCTTTTCCTTGATTTCCGCCAGGGTCTTGCAGTCGACACACATGTCGGCTGTAGGGCGTGCTTCGAGGCGCTTCACACCAATCTCGACGCCGCACGAATCACACCAGCCGTACTCTTCGTCTTCGATCAGTTGCAGCGTCTTGTCGATCTTCTTGATCAACTTGCGCTCGCGGTCGCGGGCGCGCAGCTCAAGAGCGAACTCTTCTTCCTGGCTGGCACGGTCGGCCGGATCCGGGAAATTCGCAGCTTCGTCTTTCATGTGGTCAACAGTGCGGTCGACTTCCTGCATCAACTCCTGTTTCCACTTGTTCAGAACCTTGGTGAAGTGCGCGCGCATCGGGGCGCCCATGTACTCTTCACCTTTCGCCGGAACGTAAGGTTCGAAACCGCTGATCGTGGTTTGCTGCTGTTGCTTTGCTTGGGTGGGCATGAAATGGACCGCCTCTACTCTTGTAATCCATTGCGCAGGATTGCTCCATCACCGACACCTGCCGGCCCTGCGGCTGCAAGCGGGCGAACTTACCAGATCAATTCGGCCCGCGCTACTCCCGGATGTCGAGGCCCCGGCGGGTGGCGCTTGTAAAAGTCAGGCAAGCTGTGTCTGGCGGTGGTGGAGACCTGTTCAATCACTGATTTTAGTCAATCCTGGAGCGTACGCTCGTATCGTTACAGTCCAGCGTTCTTGAGGCTGTGACCGCTGCGGGTTCTCGCTCGTTCCGGCAGATGGGTAGAATCGTCTCTTTTTTTCCGTTGAAGGAAAGGCCCAATGGCTCAGCCCTACAGTGCGCGCAGTCGTGCGATCGAACCGTTTCATGTCATGGCGTTGCTGGCGCGGGCCAATGAGTTGCAGGCGGAAGGCCACGACGTGATCCATCTGGAGATCGGCGAACCGGACTTCACCACGGCCGAGCCGATCATTCGCGCGGGGCAGGCGGCGCTAACCGCCGGGAAAACCCGTTACACCGCCGCGCGCGGCATTCCTGAGCTGCGCGAGGCGATCGCCGGGTTCTATCAATCGCGTTATGGCTTGAACATCGATCCACGGCGGATTCTGATCACGCCGGGCGGTTCCGGGGCGTTACTGCTCGCCAGTGCGTTGCTGGTCGATCCCGGGAAACACTGGCTGTTGGCGGATCCGGGTTACCCGTGCAACCGCCACTTCCTGCGTCTGGTTGAAGGTGCGGCGCAACTGGTGCCGGTCGGGCCTGACGTGCGTTATCAACTGACCCCGGATCTGGTCGAGCGTCATTGGGATCACGACAGCGTTGGCGCACTGGTCGCCTCACCGGCCAATCCGACTGGCACCATCCTGACCCGCGATGAGCTGGCCGGGTTATCCACAGCCATCAAGGCCAGACACGGGCATCTGGTGGTGGACGAGATCTACCACGGCCTGACCTACGGCACCGATGCGGCGAGCGTGCTGGAAGTCGATGACAGTGCTTTCGTGCTGAACAGTTTCTCCAAGTATTTCGGCATGACCGGCTGGCGACTCGGCTGGCTGGTGGCGCCGGACGCAGCAGTCAGCGAGTTGGAAAAACTCGCGCAGAACCTCTACATCAGCGCCCCGAGCATGGCCCAGTACGCCGCGCTGGCCTGTTTCGAACCGGACACCATCGCCATTCTCGAAGAACGCCGCGCCGAGTTCGGCCGTCGTCGCGACTTCCTGTTGCCGGCCTTGCGCGAGTTGGGTTTCAACATTGCCGTGGAGCCTGAAGGCGCGTTCTACTTGTATGCCGATATCAGCCAGTTCGGCGGTGATGCCTTCGCGTTCTGTCGACATTTCCTCGAAACCGAGCACGTCGCTTTTACGCCAGGGCTGGATTTCGGTCGCTATCAGGCCAGTCATCATGTGCGTTTTGCCTACACGCAAAACCTCCCTCGCCTACAAGAAGCGGTGGAACGCATCGCGCTTGGTTTGAAGAGTTGGCAAGGCTGATGCGCTTTTATCCAGAGCTTGAAGAAGCGCGACTGATCCGTCGTTACAAACGTTTCCTCGCCGATATCGAAACGGTTAACGGCGAGTTGCTGACCATTCACTGCCCGAACACCGGTTCGATGCTCAATTGTCAGGTCGAGGGCGGGCAAGTCTGGTTCAGCCGCTCCAATGACCCCAAACGCAAGTTGCCCGGTACTTGGGAAATCGGCGAAACCCCGCAAGGCCGCCTGTTTTGCGTGAATACTGCGCGGGCCAACGGCCTGGTCGAGGAAGCCTTGCAAGCTGGCGTCATCACCGAGCTAAACGGCTTTACCGCGTTGAAGCGTGAAGTCGCTTATGGTCAGGAAAAAAGTCGCATCGATTTTCGCCTCGAATACCCGAGCGGCCCGGCTTACGTGGAAGTGAAAAGTGTCACGCTGGGTTTCGACGGTACGCCGGTGGCAGCGTTTCCGGATGCGGTGACCCAGCGCGGCGCCAAGCATCTGCGGGAGCTGGCGCATCTGGCGCGGGACGGAATTCGCGCGGTGCAGTTGTATTGCGTCAATCTCAGCGGGATAGAGGCGGTGCGCCCGGCCAGGGAAATTGATTCAGCGTATGCCGACGCGCTGCAGGAAGCGGTCGCGTGTGGCGTCGAGGTGCTGGCGTACGGTGTGCGCTTGAGCCATGAAGAGATGGTCATCGATCGGCGCCTCGATGTGCTGCTCAACGGCTAAACATCGATCCACAGGCCTTGTGCGTCCTCGCGGCAAGGGATGGCGATGAGTGATTGCCCGGCGCAGGGCCCGGCCACGCATTCACCGTCCTCGATCAGAAACAGTGCGCCGTGGGTGGCGCACTGAATCAGGCTGTTGCTCGGGTCGAGAAACTGGTCGGGTTGCCATTCCAGCCCCACGCCCCGGTGCGGGCAGCGATTCAGGTAGACGTAGGCCTGGCCGCTGCGGCGCACGGCGAACAGCTTATTGCCGTCGATCTCGAAACCACGGCTTTTCGCTTCGGCCAGATCGGCGCCTGCGCAGAGAAACTTCATGACTATCCTCTAGTGTCCGCTCGTGTCCGGATATGTCCGAGCTTGACGTTTAAATGCAAACAATTATCAAATGACGGCCTTCGTCCGCAGGGCGGCTGGCAGATGCCGAGGATACTTGGCCTGTCGTCCCGATGCCCGGGAAAACCACGTTCAAGGAAGCTGTGTATGCGCCTGAGTACCCGCGTTGCTGTGCTGTGTGTCGGACTTTTGCTCAGCCACCAGGCTGCAGCGGCTGAGTTGCCGCAACGTTGGGTGAGTGCTGGCGGCGCGCTGTCGGAGTGGGTTTCGGCGTTGGGCGGCGAGGCGAAACTGGTCGGCGTCGACACCACCAGTCAGCATCCGGAATCTTTGAAAGCGCTGCCGAGCATCGGCTATCAGCGCAGCCTTTCCGCCGAGGGCATTCTCAGTTTGCGCCCGGACATACTGATCGGCACCGAAGAAATGGGCCCGCCGCCGGTACTGTCGCAAGTCAAAGCGGCCAAGGTGCAGGTGGAATTGTTCTCGGCGCAGCCGGATCTGCCGACGGTTGAGAAAAACGTGACCCGTCTCGGTCAATTGCTCGGCGCTGAAGCTCAGGCCAAACAACTGCTGGCAAGTTATCAACAGCAACTCGACGCACAAAAAGTGCGGGTTGCCGACGCGCAGTCGAAACAGAAAGCCCCGGGCGTGCTGCTGTTGCTCGGGCATGCCGGTGGCAAACCGTTGATCGCCGGCAAGGACACCGCCGCCGACTGGCTGCTGCAACAGGCGGGCGGGCATAACCTCGCGACGCACACCGGTTACAAACCGTTCTCGGTGGAATCCCTTGCCAGTCTTGATCCGGAAGTCCTGGTATTCGCCGACCGTGCCTTGACCGGTGACGCGGCGAAAGCGGCGTTGTTCAAGGAAAACCCGATTCTCAATTCAAGCCGCGCGGCGAAAACCGGGCGGGTGCTGGAGCTGGATCCGACGTTGTTGGTCGGCGGCCTCGGCCCACGCTTGCCGGCGGCGTTGAAAACCCTGTCTGACGGTTTCTACCCGGCCAAGAGCGGCCAATGACCACACTGGTCAAACCCCGTGGCTTATTTATCGGCCTGACCCTCCTGTGTTTGCTGGCGATCTGGCTATCGTTGGCATTGGGGCCGGTCAGCCTGCCGCTGTTCGACACGCTGCGGGCGGCGTTGCGCCTGATCGGTGTGCCGCTGGCGCCGGACGGGCTGGAACAGGCTGAGCTGATTCTCGGGCAAATTCGTCTACCGCGAACCTTGCTTGGTCTGGCGGTGGGCGGTGTGTTGGCGTTGTCCGGCGTGGCGATGCAGGGTTTGTTTCGCAATCCGCTGGCGGATCCGGGGCTGGTCGGTGTTTCCAGTGGCGCGGCGTTGGGCGCGGCGATTGCGATTGTCGGCGGCTCGTTTTTTGGCGGCATGCCTGAGTGGTTCGGGCCTTACCTGTTGTCGGTGTGCGCGTTTCTCGGCGGCCTCGGTGTGACGGCGTTGGTGTACCGACTCGGTCGGCGTAACGGCCAGACCAATGTCGCCACCATGCTGCTGGCGGGTATTGCCCTGACCGCACTGGCCAGTTCGGCGGTGGGGCTGTTCACTTATCTGGCGGACGACGCGACTCTGCGCACGCTGACATTCTGGAATCTGGGCAGCCTCAATGGTGCGAGTTACGCGCGGTTGTGGCCGTTGCTGATCATCAGCGCCGCTGTCGCCTTGTGGCTGCCGCGTCGGGCGCGGGCGTTGAATGCGTTATTGCTCGGCGAGTCGGAAGCCGGGCATTTGGGAATCGATGTCGAGAAGCTCAAGCGTGAGTTGGTGTTCTGCACGGCGCTGGGTGTTGGCGCGGCGGTGGCGGCGGCAGGGATGATCGGTTTTGTTGGCCTGGTAGTGCCGCATCTGGTGCGCTTGCTGGCGGGGCCGGATCATCGGGTGTTGTTGCCGGCCTCGGTGCTGGCGGGGGCGAGCCTGTTGTTGCTCGCCGATCTGGTGGCGCGGCTGGCGCTGGCGCCGGCGGAATTGCCGATCGGTATCGTCACCGCGTTTATCGGTGCGCCGTTCTTCCTTTACTTGCTGTTGCGAGGACGTGCCTGATGCTGCGAGCGCACAATCTGCACATCCATCGCGGCCGCAAAACGGTGCTCAGCGAAGTTTCGCTGCAACTCGAACCGGGTGAAGTGCTTGGTGTGCTCGGGCCCAATGGTGCCGGCAAAAGTACCTTGCTCGGCGCCTTGTGCGGTGAATTGAAACCGAGCGAGGGCGAAGTGTCGCTCGACGGCCAGGCGCTGACGCACTGGACGGGCACGCAACGGGCGCAACGTCTGGCCGTACTGCCGCAAGTGTCGACGCTGGATTTTGCGTTTCGCGTTGAAGAAGTGGTCGGCATGGGCCGCTTGCCTTATCAAAGCGGTCGAGTGCGCGATGACGAGATTATTGCTGCCGCACTGGCAGCCGCCGATGCCGGGCATTTGAGCGGACGCAGTTATCTGGCGTTGTCCGGCGGCGAACGTCAGCGCGTGCATCTGGCTCGGGTGTTGGCGCAACTGTGGCCGGGGCAGGCCGGACAAACGTTGTTGCTGGACGAGCCGACGTCGATGCTCGATCCGCTGCATCAACACACCACGTTGCAGGCCGTGCGCGAGTTCGCTGATCGCGGCGCTGCGGTGTTGGTCATCCTGCATGATCTGAATCTGGCGGCGCGCTATTGTGATCGGGTGTTACTGCTTGAAGGTGGGCGCCCGGTCGCGCTGGATACGCCGGAGCAAGTGCTGCGCCCGGACGCACTCAAAGCCGTGTTCGGTCTCGAAGTATTGGTGCAACCGCACCCGGAGCGTGGGCATCCGCTGATCATCGCCCGCTGAGTTTTTCATCGAGGTGAGTGCATGCGCGCAATCTGGTTGTTGGCGGTGTTGTGGTTGGCGGGGTGTCAGCATGTGGCTGTGGCGCCGCCGCCCGCTGGAGAAATTCTTGATCTGCGCAACGGTCAGGTGCTGACGGCGCAGCAATTGCTGATGCGACTGGCAGAGCCTGAGCGTGTGATCGTCGGCGAGCAACATGACAATGCCGATCATCACGCGGTGCAGTTGTGGTTATTGCAGGCACTCGGCGAGCAACGGCCGCAGGGCAGTCTGTTGCTGGAAATGCTCACGCCGGAGCAGCAATCGAAAGTTGATCAAGTGCGCCATGCCGCTACGCCTCCTGTTGATCTTCCTGCTGCATTGGCCTGGCAGGACGGTTGGGACTGGAATCTCTACGGGCCGATCGTTCGTTTCGCGCTCACGCAACCGTATCCGCTGCTGGCGGCGAATCTGGACACCGCCGAAATCCACACCTTCTACCGTAACCCGCCGGTTTTAAAGGGTGAGCGCAGTAATGCAGCCCCAGTAAAAAGCACGTTGCTTGAGCAGATCAGTGATTCGCACTGTGGCCTGCTTCCGGAATCTCAAATGCCGGCGATGCTGGCGGTGCAGCAACAGCGTGATCGGCGTATGGCTGAGCGTTTGCTGGCCGCGCCGACGCCTTCGCTGTTGCTGGCCGGTGCCTGGCATGCGCGCAAGGATGTCGGTGTGCCGGTGCATGTCGAGGATTTGGGTGCCACTGAAGCACCGACGGTTTTGATGTTGGCAGAGCAGGGCAGTGAGATGACTGCGGCAATGGCCGATTACGTCTGGTTTACTCCTGTCACGCCGAAGCAGGATTACTGCGAGCAAATGCGCAAACAGTTCGGCAAATGACTTTTCCACAGGCAAAAAAAGACCCGGTAAAAACCGGGTCAAATAACCGTGATTAGCCTGATGAGGAGATAATCTGAGAGTCCGAACCAAGGGCTTTTCAGAATATCGACTGATCTCGCGACCAGTTGTGATAATCATAGCGATTCTCATTACCGAGTCAACACCTGATTCTGGATTTATTTGATTTAGTCTGAGAAATGGCCGGAACGCCCCGCAAACAAAGGACTTGAGCGTTAACCGTTAGTCGACGTCAACTGGGTGATCCGCCGGTTGAGCTGACCGATGCGCCGCGCCATGCTCTCGATCAGGCTGTGAGCGATCTTTGGATTGCTGCGGGTCATGCTCAAAAATTGATCACCGGGGATCAGCATGATGGTACTCGGCTCGCGGGCGATCACCGTGGCGTTGCGCGGTTCGCGGGTGAACACCGCCATCGCGCCGAAAATTTCATCCCTGGGTACTTCGCCGACTTTCTGCCCATCAACAAACGCTTCGGCGTGCCCGTCGATGATCACGAAAACATGATCAGCGGCGTCACCTTGTTGAATCAGGATTTCGCCGGCCTCGACCCGTTTGAAACCATTGGTGCTACGAAACTCGCGCGGCTTCAGTTCTGCTACGGCGTGGGCCAGTATCGCGGTGTGCCCCAGCAGGTATTCGAGAAATTGCTCAGCCCGAGCGGGCTCTGCATACAAATGCTGAAACAGATCACAGCGCCGATAAGGCAGAAGACGCAGTGCGCCGTCACTGCTCAAGCGGCAATCCATCCAGGCTTCGCCACGTTGCAGACCGATCAAGTCGCCTTCCTGCCAATAGAACAGGGCTCGACCAGCGATGCTGCCGCTGATCACGCCCTCGCTGAGCAGAAACAGCTGATCACTCGGCAGTTGTTCCAGCAAATCCTCAGTCGCCTCGACTTCAATCTCCAAACCGCACGGCTCAAGGCCTTGCAGCCATTGCGCGGGCAGAGTCTGCAAGCGATTGATCAGCGCATCCACTGGCGCCGATTGTTCCCCCAGCAAATACATAGCGGTCAGTTCTTGTGACGCGCGGAGATGGCGTCGAGCTGTTTGTTCAACGCGTCTTTGCGCTCGGCGGGAATGTCGTTCCAGTGCACGTCCATCAGCGCGCCTTCGATCGCATACAACAACACCTTCGATGCGCGAAACCCGCGGGTACGCACGGCCCGGTAGGCGTCCACCGCGCCCAGGCGACGCAAGTCCGAGGCGCTGTGGATGCCCACAGCATGCAGCCATTGCGCCGACGTCTTGCCAAGATTCTTCAGGTGTTGCAGTTCATCATTCATCAAGCCTCCTTGCGACGGCCGAACGGTGCGTGGGCGAGCTTCTCAGGAGTGTAGCCATCAGTAGGAAAAGCGTGGTTGTTTGGTCGGATTCGACGCAAAATCTTCTAAGAAAGGGCGCTTGAAAGGCCTGCGAACGCAGAAAGGAGGGGAAAACACATAACCAATGTGGGAGCGAGCCTGCTCGCGAAAGCGCTATGACTTTCACGATCAGGGTGACTGACACTCCCTCTTCGCGAGCAGGCTCGCTCCCACCAGGTGGGTGTTGTATCAGAGAAGGGTATGCATATCAGCGAGTGCGATAGCGCAAACGCGTACCAAAATTCATCGACATCAAAATCTCGTCCGCACTCAACTCCGCCGGGAAATACGCCCCGGAAATCTGCGCGTGAGCGAGGCTCGCCCCTTCAAGCGATGCATTACGGAAATCAATCCCGCGCAAATCAGCAGAACGGAAATACGCGTCACGGAAATCCACGCCATCGGCATTCAGCTCGCGCAGATCGAGACCGCGAAAATCGCCGCCGACCATGTCGATCGGGCCGTCCTGCGGGCGTTCCTTGTTGAAACCAGTGATGTCGTCTTTATGCAGCAAGGCATACAGCGGGGTGTCGAGAAGTTTCGGCTGGCTCATGTCACATCACCTGTTGGTTTTATGACGCCAGTATAGTGCCACTATTTGACGGCCGTGAAGCAAGCGAGGGCTTCACGGCCGAAATAGTTTCTTACAGGCCTGGCAGGCGCTGACGGATCTGTGCGACCACAGTATCGAGGGTGCCGGATTCGTTGGTCTGCACGCGTTTGCTGCGCAGAATTTCTTCCGGCGTCAGCGCTTCACGATTGGCTTGTTGCGCTTCAATCACAGCCAGCGTGGCGTCGGACGGATCCTGTTTGTCGGCCTGACGAATCGCCAGCCAGCTCTCGATCACCGCTTGCGGCGCGTTGCAGTCGAGGATCAGGAATGGCGTGCCAGTGGCTTCGGCAATTTTTGCCGCGTTGTCGCGTTGTTCGCGCTTGAGGTAAGTCGCGTCGATAACCACCGGGAAACCGGCGTGCAGGATCACTTCAGCGATTTCATGCAGACGCGCGTAAGTCGCGGTGCTGGCGTCGGCGCTATAAATACCGGCCTGTACATCATTGGCAACGGTTTGCTCGCCGAACAGACGCTTGCGCTCAACGTCGGAGCGCAGGCGAATGGCGCCCAGTGCTTCAACCAGACGCATGGCCACGTGACTCTTGCCGACAGCAGAAACGCCGTGAGTGATGGCCATGAAACGCGAAGGAATGGTGCTGTAACTTTCCGCCAGGTTGGCGTAGTTGCGGTACTGACGCAGGGTGGTCGCGCGCTGCACCGGAGTCGCGTCGGCCGGCATGCTGAACAGCGCCACTTTTGCGCGAACCATTGCACGGTAGGCTTTATAGAAGTTCAGCACTTCCAGACCCTGGTAATCGCCGGTCAGCTCCAGGTACTGGCTGATGAAGCGGCGCGCGAGGGATTTCAGGCCACGGTCTTCCAGGTCCATCGCGAGGAAACCGGTGTCGGCCCATACGTCAGTGAAACGGAAAGGCTCGTTGAATTCGATGCAGTCGAAGATCACCACTTTGCCGTCGATGACGGTAGCGTTACCGAGGTGGATGTCACCGTGGCATTCACGGGTGAAACCGTCGGCCTTGCGCTGAGTGAACAGAGGCTTGAGGCGCTCGAAGCTGCTTTCGGCCCAGGCTTTCAGCGCGTCGAGTTGCAGCAGGTCATTTTTGTCGCTGAGGAACGGCAGGATTTGTTCGAAGTTTTGCGACACCGGCGCCATCACGCTTTCCGGGGTGCCAGCATCGTGTTCGGCCGGGACTTTTGGCGCGCTGAGGTGGAAGTGCGCGATCTGCTGCGCCATCTCATCAATGTGCTGGGTGGTCAGCTCGCCATTCGCTTGCAGGGTGCTGAGCATACCGGTCTGCGGGAACTGGCGCATTTTCAGCAGGTATTCGATGGCCGGGCCGTCACCGCCCAGTTGCGGTGCTTCGACGCTACCGGTGACTGGCAACACTTCCAGATACAAATCATCGGTCAGGCGCTGGTTCAGGCGCAGTTCTTCGGCGCAAAAGTGCGCGCGCGATTCGAGGCCGGTGAAGTCGAGGAAGCCGAAATTCACTGGCTTCTTCACTTTATAAGCAAACGGACCGGTGAGGATTACCCACGAGATGTGCGTTTCGATGACCTGAAACCCTTCGACAGGGTGCGGGTAGAGGGCCGGGTTTTGCAGGGCAGCGATCAGTGACTGGCTCACGGGCGATCCTTCAGAGAGGGGGGAAATTCGAGGCGGCTATTATGGCCGCTCGCCAGCCTGACGCAAACCTCGGAGCGCTCCTGTTGAGGATGAATAAAGTGCGTATAATCCGCCGCCATGACTCGAACTCGATCTCCCCGTACCAAGAAAAAACCACCTTCCAAGGGCCTTGGCCCGTGGTTGAGCTGGGCCATTAAACTCAGTCTGGTCGGCCTTGTCGTGCTGGCCGGCTTCGCCGTTTACCTCGATGCCGTGGTGCAGGAGAAGTTCTCCGGCAAGCGCTGGACCATCCCGGCCAAGGTTTACGCGCGCCCGCTTGAGCTGTTCGTCGGACAGAAGCTCAGCAAGGACGATTTCCTCACTGAACTCGATGCCCTCGGCTATCGCCGCGAAGCCGTGAGCAACGGCCCCGGTGCTGCTGCGGTCAACGGCAACACGGTTGATCTGAACACCCGTGGCTTCCAGTTCTATGAAGGCCTGGAAAAACCGCAACCGGTGCGCGTGCGCTTCTCCGGCGATTACGTCGCCGAGTTGTCGGCGACCAACGGTTCCAAGCTGTCGGTGGTGCGTCTTGAACCGCTGATGATCGGCGGCATTTATCCGAAAAATCTCGAAGACCGCATTCTGATCAAACTTGATCAAGTGCCGCCGTACCTGCTCGAAACTCTGGTGGCTGTCGAAGACCGCGATTTCTACAGCCACTGGGGCGTGTCGCCGAAGTCGATTGCCCGCGCTGTCTGGGTCAACACCTCGGGCGGCAAAATGACTCAGGGCGGCAGTACGCTGACCCAGCAGTTGGTGAAAAACTTCTACCTGACCAGCGAACGCAGTCTGACCCGCAAGCTCACCGAAGCGATGATGGCGATGCTGCTGGAGTTGCATTACGACAAGAAAGAAATTCTTGAGGCCTACCTCAACGAAGTCTTTGTCGGTCAGGACGGTCAGCGTGCGGTGCACGGTTTCGGTCTGGCCAGCCAGTTCTTCTTCGGCCAGCCATTGTCCGAGCTGAAGCTGCATCAGGTTGCGCTGCTAGTCGGCATGGTCAAAGGTCCGTCCTACTACAACCCGCGTCGCAACCCGGAGCGTGCGCTGGAGCGTCGTAACCTGGTGCTCGACGTGCTTGAGCAACAAGGTGTGGCGACCGCCGAGCAAGTCGCAGCGGCGAAGAAAATGCCACTGGGTGTGACCACGCGCGGCAAACTGGCCGACAGTTCCTTCCCGGGCTTTATCGATCTGGTCAAACGTCAGTTGCGTGAAGACTATCGCGACGAAGACTTGACCGAAGAAGGCCTGCGCATTTTCACCAGTTTCGACCCGATTCTGCAGATGAAGGCGGAAGCCTCGGTCAACGACACTTTCAAACGTCTGTCCGGGCGCAAAGGCTCCGACGATGTTGAAGCGGCGATGGTCGTGACCAACCCGGAAACCGGCGAAGTGCAGGCGATGATCGGCAGCCGTCAGGCCAGTTACGCAGGCTTCAACCGCGCGCTCGATGCTGTGCGGCCGGTGGGTTCGTTGATCAAACCGGCGGTGTACCTGACCGCGCTGGAAAAACCGAGCAAGTACACGCTGACCAGTTGGCTGTCGGATGACCCGTTGTCGGTTAAAGGCGCGGACGGTCAGGTGTGGAAACCGCAGAACTACGATCGTCGCTCCCACGGCACGGTGTTCCTCTATCAAGGTCTGGCGCATTCCTACAACCTGTCGACCTCGCGTCTGGGTCTGGAAGTCGGTGTGCCGAACGTGCTGAAAACCCTCGGGCGCCTTGGCGTAACCCGTGAGTTCCCGGCGTTCCCGTCGATGTTGCTGGGTGCCGGCGGCATGACCCCGATCGAAGTGGCAACCATGTACCAGACCCTCGCCAACGGCGGTTTCAACACGCCGATGCGCGGGATTCGCAGCGTATTGACCGCCGAGGGCGAACCGCTCAAGCGTTATCCGTTCCAGATCGAGCAGCGTTTCGATCCGGCGTCGATTTACCTGATCCAGAACGCCATGCAACGAGTCATGCGTGAAGGTACCGGTAGCTCGGTTTACAACGTCTTGCCGAAAACCCTGACGCTGGCCGGCAAGACCGGTACCAGTAACGATTCGCGGGACAGCTGGTTCGCCGGCTTCAGCCAGGACTTGCTGGCCGTGGTCTGGCTGGGTCGCGACGATAACGGCAAGACGCCGTTCACCGGTGCCACCGGTGCGTTGCAGGTCTGGACCAGTTTCATGCGCAAGGCCGACCCGCTGCCGCTGGACATGCCGCAGCCGGACAACATCGTTCAGGCGTGGGTGGATTCGCGCACCGGACAAGGCTCCGATGCCAACTGCCCGGGCGCGGTGCAGATGCCGTATATTCGCGGCAGCGAACCACCACCCGGCGCCGCGTGCGCAAGCGAAACGCCTGCTTCCGGCGAGTCGGTGATGGATTGGGTCAAGGGCTGGATGAATTAAGCAAAGAGGGTTTCAAGTGAACAAGTGGTTGATTCCAGCGGTGACCGCCGTGGCTTTGCTCAGCGGCTGCTCTACCGTACAGCGTGGTTCGATTCCGGTGGTTGATTCCGGGACTGCGGTGTCCAACAGCGAACGCATTTCGGCCAATGGCGGTTTCCGTCAAACCACGGTGAAGCGTCCTGCGCAGGGCCAGACTCAGGCCATTCCGCAGGGTGATACCGGCGTGGTGGTGATGGTGCCGGGTGGCGGCGCTGCCGTGTCGACGCCGATCAGCTCTTCGCCGATCGTGCCGGGCCCGGCGTCCGGCGGTATTACGGCAGGGCCTTACAACCCTGCGCCAGTCGAGTCGGCGCCGGTCAATACCGGCACCTACAACATGCCGTCGACGCCGAGCGGGATTCCGTCGGCCAGCAGCGGCGGCGGTTTATCGGCTGACGAGCAACTGGACGGTCCGGTGCTCGCCTTGCTGACCACTGCGCAACAGCAACAGGCCGGTGGCGACCTCAACGGTGCGTCCTCCAGCCTCGAGCGTGCGCAACGTGTCGCGCCGCGTGAGCCGCAAGTGCTTTATCGCCTCGCGCAGGTACGCATGGCTCAAGGCGATGCACCGCAAGCCGAGCAGTTCGCCCGTCGCGCCCTGACCATGGCCAACGGTCGTCCGGATCTGCAGGCCAGCCTGTGGGAATTGATCGCGCAGTCCCGTGAGAAACAAGGCGATTCCGCCGGCGCCGCTCAGGCCCGTCAGAAGGCCAAGGTTTCGCTGTGATGGATGCACGTTTCCCGAAAATCGCCGATCAGCTGTTGCTGATCGAGCGCGAACTGCGCACACAGGGCTGGTGGGATGAGGTGCAGCCGTCGGCAGAAGCCTTGAGCAGTGTCGAACCGTTTTCGGTCGATACGCTGGACTTCGAACAATGGCTGCAATGGATCTTCCTGCCGCGCATGAAAATGATCCTCGAGCAGGATCTGCCACTGCCGAATGCCTCGGGCATTCAGGAAATGGCCGAGATGGTCTTCGCCCAGCGCAACCTGGGTGGCAAGGATCGTCAACTGCAGGTGCTGCTCAAAGAGTTCGACCTGCTGATCACCGCCTCACGTTAACCCCCGATCCTTTTCGGGGCGGACACGTTTCCCGGCAACCCCGATCCTGTCGGCGTGTACACCGGAAACGGTAGGAGCTGCCGAAGGCTGCGATCTTTTGATCCTGTTTTAAAAACAACATCAAAAGATCGCAGCCTTCGGCAGCTCCTACACATATCTATTCACAATTCTGTGCAATCTGCTTCTGCGCCTCAACAATCCGCTCCTGACGCTGTGCATCGTCCAGCCGTCGCATCTGTCCCTCCACTTCCTCCCTCAAACGCGGATTGTTCTGCAACTGCGCAAGGTTCGTCCGTGCCTGCTGACAAAACTGCTTGAGCTGCGCCTGTTGATCCGCGACCTGTTTCTTCACCTTGTCATCAATCGCTTTCTGATCGCCGAGCACGCCGCGGCCCGGCATTGGCGCCGGTTTGGGCGGGGGCGAGGAGGGCGTCTGTAACGTCGTCGACGGCTGGCCCGCTGGCGGCTGCGCATCGAAATGCGTGACACCTTGGGCGTCGACCCATTTGTAGATCTGAGCGGCCATGCACCAGGGGCTGAGGCCGATCAGCAGGGAGAGGAGGAGCGTTCGCATGCTGATTCCTTGGCAAAATTGCGCAATTGACGCTAACAGAGTAGCGGTTTTCAGGTTTTTTCTTGCGTTCTCATGTGCTTACCCACAATTAGTGACATAGACAGCTTGACTTGGAGAGGGCGAAACAGAAGAATCCAAAGTCCGCTGTAGAGGGACTGCCAGAAGCAGACCCACTCGGTAGATCATGAGGCGCACATCCGCGCCGACCTGTTACACCCGCAACGCGTTACCTCGCGCTGGGTGGGAAAGGCCCGCAACACTGGGACGATCCCAATACTTGCTCAGTCAGTGCTGACGTAGTCGGCGACCACCGTCGCTCATGCTCTGCCGAGAAGTAAACCTATTAAGACCCGCCCCTTTTTTGTGGACGGTATTCTGGCGTTTTAGAGGTGAACAACGTGGAGCTTTTATCTGGCGGTGAGATGCTCGTCCGCTTTTTGCGTGACGAAGGCGTCAAATATATCTACGGGTACCCGGGTGGTGCTCTCCT
>NZ_JBIVMX010000081.1:0-20916 GCF_044753305.1 Pseudomonas sp. NPDC088429
ACGGGGTGAAGGTGTTCTACTGGGCCAGCACCATGTTGCAAGGCTCGCTGACCTTCGAGACGCCGATGCTGTTTGCCGTGGCGTTCGTGATCCTGTTCTCCATCGGCGGTTTCTCCGGGCTGATGCTGGCCATCGCCCCGGCGGACTTCCAGTATCAGGACACCTACTTCGTAGTCGCGCATTTCCACTACGTGCTGGTGCCGGGGGCGATCTTCGGGATCTTCGCGTCGACCTATTACTGGCTGCCGAAATGGACCGGCCACATGTACGACGAAACCCTCGGCAAGCTGCATTTCTGGCTGTCGTTTGTCGGCATGAACCTGACCTTCTTCCCGATGCACTTTGTCGGATTGGCGGGGATGCCACGACGGATTCCGGACTACAACCTGCAGTTCGCCGACTTCAACATGGTCTCGTCGATTGGCGCGTTCATGTTCGGCGCGACGCAGATTTTCTTCCTGTTCATCGTCATCAAGACCATACGCGGCGGCCCGCCAGCACCGGCCAAACCGTGGGATGGTGCGGAAGGTCTGGAGTGGAGCGTGCCGTCACCGGCGCCGTACCACACCTTCACCACACCGCCGGAAGTGAAATGAATATCCAGCCTTTTGTAGGAGTGAGCCTGCTCGCGATGGCGGTGTGTCAGGCACATCGCGGTGGATCCATCGCGAGCAGGCTCACTCCTACAGGGTTTGGTGGGGAGGCATGAATCATGGCTGATTCGATCTCGATGAAGAAGCTCGTCACCCGCCTTCTCGGCGTGGTGCTGGCGATGTTCGTGTTCGGTTTTGCTCTGGTGCCGATTTACGACGTGATGTGCAAAGCCTTCGGCATCAACGGCAAGACCGGTGGGCAGTACGAGGGTGAGCAAGTGGTCGACACCTCACGCCAGGTGCGCGTGCAGTTTCTGTCGACCAACAACGTCGACATGCCCTGGGACTTTTACCCCAAGCATGACGAACTCACCGCCAATCCCGGCGCAGTCAACGAGATGATCTTCATCGCGCGCAATCCCACCGACAAACCGATGAGTGCGCAAGCCGTGCCGAGCATCGCGCCGAGCAACGCGGCGGCGTATTTCCACAAGACCGAATGCTTTTGCTTTACCCAGCAGGTGCTGCAGCCCGGTCAGCAGATCGAGATGCCGGTGCGCTTCATTGTTGACCGCGACATGCCCAAGGATGTGAAGCACCTGACGCTGTCCTACACGCTGTTCGATATCACCGCCCGACATCCGCCAGTGGCTGTAAACACTGGCGGTTGAGCGTGCCCGATAAGGAGAACAATAAATGGCAACTCATGAGCATTATTACGTTCCGCCGCAAAGCAAATGGCCGATCATTGCGACCTTCGGCATGGCCATCACCGTGTACGGCCTGGCCGTCTGGTTCAACGATCTGAAGGCAGCGCGCCCGGAATCCCACGGCCCGTACATCTTTTTCGTCGGTGGCCTGTTGCTGGCGTACATGCTGTTCGGCTGGTTCGGCGCGGTGATCAAGGAAAGCCGCGCGGGCCTGTATAGCGCGCAGCTGGATCGCTCGTTTCGCTGGGGCATGAGTTGGTTCATCTTCTCCGAGGTGATGTTCTTCGTCGCCTTCTTCGGTGCGCTGTTTTACGTGCGCCACGTCTCCGGCCCAGCGCTCGGCGGCGAAGGCACCAAAGGCATCGCGCATATGCTCTGGCCGAACTTCCAGTTCACCTGGCCGCTGCTGCACACGCCGGATCCGAAACTGTTCCCGCCGCCCAAGGACGTCATCAGCCCGTGGGGCCTGCCGCTGATCAATACGATCCTGCTGGTCAGCTCCAGCGTGACCATCACCATCGCCCACCATGCCTTGAAAAAGGGCCATCGCGGCGCGCTGAAAATCTGGCTGGCGATCACCGTGCTGCTCGGTTGCGCGTTTCTCGGTTTCCAGGCTGAGGAATACATTCACGCCTATCACGAACTGGGGCTGACCCTCGGTTCGGGCATTTATGGCGCGACGTTCTTCATGCTCACCGGTTTCCACGGCGCCCACGTGACCATCGGCACGATCATTCTGTTTGTGATGCTGATGCGGATCATGAAGGGCCACTTCGACAACGAGCACCAGTTCGGTTTCGAAGCGGCGAGCTGGTACTGGCACTTCGTCGACGTGGTGTGGATCGGCCTGTTTATCTTCGTTTACGTACTTTAACAACAGCTGCAAGCCACAACAAAAGCTGCAAGCTTCGAGCTTCAATGCAAAGCGGTAAGGCTTTTAACTTGTAGCTTGCAGCTTGCAGCTAGTGTCTACCACGGCACGTGGGACACCAATTGGCCGCTGTAAAAGCCCCAGGCGATCAAGCCGACGGTGGCAGCGGCCAATGCCACCCGAACACTCAAGGCGATGACCAGGCGATTGGAACTGCTGTCGTCCTTGACCAGGAAAAACAGGCCGCTGAACAGGCTGATCACCGTGGCAATCAGCATCAGGACGATCGCTGTTTTGAGCATGGGAAGAACTCCGGGGGACAGGCGATGCAGTTGAGTATAGCGAGCGCAACGACTGACTTTGTGGCGCGGCCATGAAGCGCTTTCGTCCGGGCGTGATTCCGACCGTGGTGGTGGCGTTATTGTTGCCGCTATTGGTGTCTTTGGGCTTTTGGCAACTGAGCCGAGGCGCCGAGAAAACCGCCCTGCTCGCCAGTTACGCCGAACGCCGCGCGGCCGAGCCGATGGCCAGCACCGAGTTGCCACACACATCCGATCCGGCCTATCGCCGCGTGCACCTGCACGGCCAGTTCGATGCCGCGCACAGTCTGTTGCTGGATAACCGCCAGCGTAACGGCAAGGTCGGCGTCGAGTTGCTGCAACCGTTTCAGGATCAACGCAGCGGTTTGTGGATGCTGGTCAATCGCGGCTGGTTGCCGTGGCCGGATCGCCGTGTACCGCCGCAATTCACTACGCCCACTGAGGCGTTGAATATCGATGCCTGGGTCTACGTCGCCCCCGGCGCCACTTTCCAGTTGCACGCTGATCCAGTCAGCAGCACCTGGCCACAAACCATCACCGCCGTCGAACCCGCCAAGCTGTGGCAAACCCTCGACCGCGACGGCTTCGCCTACGAATTACGCGCCGAACCCGGCCCGGCCAGCTACGAGGCCGATTGGCCGGTGGTTGCGATGGGCCCGGAAAAACACCTCGGTTACGCCGTGCAGTGGTTCGCCATGGCCACCGCCCTGCTCGGTCTCTACGTCTATTTGGGCTTGCACAACGCAAAGGAGAAACACCATGGGAACGGCCATGAATCCACCCAGCATGTCTGAGGCGAAACCTGCCGCCAGCCGCCGTCGCGGGCGCATTCAGTTGCTGCTGATTTTGCTCGGCGTGATTGGCCCGATGGTGCTCGCCACCGGCATGTACAAATTGCAGTTCTGGGTCCCGGACGGACGCAGCTATCACGGTGAACTGATCGGCAACGGCCAGACCCGCGCCGACCTCGGTGTGCAGGCCGATGAAGAGCGCTGGCAGATGCTGGTCACCGCGCCGAAAGATTGCGCGGTGGATTGCCAGCAACTGGTGTATCTGGCGCGGCAGATCCAGATCGGTCTCGGCCGTGACGCCGGCCGCGCCAGCCATGCCCTCGCCGCTGCACAACCGGTCAGCGCTGATTACGACGCCAAGCTCAACCGCGAATATCCACAGCTGCAACGCTACCCGCTGGACGCCGCTGTGTTCAGTAAAACCACGGGCGACAAAGCCACGCCGCAACTGTGGATCATCGACCCGCACGGCAATCTCGTGCTGCGTTACGAGCCGAATGTGAAGGGCAAGGATCTGCTCAACGACCTGCGTCACCTGCTGAAACTGTCGAACATCGGATAAGGGCATCGTCATGGCCAAACCTGGATTTCGCCTCGCGCTGTTTGCCACCCTGCTGGCCCTGATTGTGGTGCTGCTCGGCGCGTATACGCGCCTGACCCACGCGGGACTCGGCTGTCCGGACTGGCCGGGTTGCTACGGTTTTATCAGCGTGCCGAAAAGCGAAGCGCAACTGGCCCATGCCGAACTGCATTACCCCGACTCGCCGGTGGAGGCGCACAAGGGCTGGAACGAGATGATCCACCGCTACTTCGCCGGCACCCTCGGCATGCTGATTTCGATTCTGGCCGGGCGGGCGTGGGTCAATCGACGTCATCCGGGGCAGCCGTTGAAACTGCCGTTGTTTCTGCTCGCGGTGGTGTTCGCACAAGCGGCGTTCGGCATGTGGACGGTGACGCTCAAGCTCTGGCCGCAGGTGGTCACCGGGCATCTGCTCGGCGGGTTTGCGACCTTGAGTCTGCTGTTTTTGCTGACGCTTAGATTGTCCGGCGTGCTGCCGGCGCTGACCGTGCCCAAGCGTTTGCAGTATTGGGCGACGGCGGGATTACTGTTGGTGATTGGTCAGATCGCGCTGGGTGGCTGGGTCAGTTCCAACTACGCGGCGGTGGCGTGTATCGACTTCCCGACCTGCCACGGGCAGTGGTTGCCACCGGCGGATTTCGCCAATGGATTTCATCTGACGCAACACATCGGCCCGAATTATCTCGGCGGGCAACTCGACAGCGATGCGCGCACGGCGATTCACCTGACTCACCGGATCGGCGCGCTATTGGTGACTTTGGTGCTCCTCGGTTTGGCGTGGCAATTGAAAGTGGTCGGCATGACGCGGCTGGCCGGTCTGGTGCTGATTGCCCTCGCCGCGCAAATCACCCTCGGCATCAGCAACGTGTTGTTCCATCTGCCGCTGCCGGTAGCTGTCGCGCATAACGCCGGCGGGGCCGCGTTGTTGCTGACCATGGTGCTGGTCAATTACCACGCGCGCACCAGTCTGGTTCGGGTCAAACAACCGGTGCTCGCACGCTGGCGCCTGAGTCCGCGTAAACACGCGGCCGCGCCCATCACTATTAAAGGAGAAACGCCGTGGCGATTCTGATTGGCGAACGTCCCGCCCAAGCGCTGTGGCGAGATTATCTGGAACTGACCAAACCGAAAGTCGTGGTGCTGATGCTGATCACCTCGCTGGTCGGCATGTTCCTCGCGACCCGCGCCGGGGTGCCATGGACGGTGCTGGTGTTCGGCAATCTGGGGATTGCGCTATGTGCCGGTGGCGCGGCGGCGGTCAATCATGTGGTTGATCGGCGCATTGATGCGGTGATGGCGCGTACGCATAAACGGCCGTTGGCCGAGGGCCGGGTTTCGCCCGCAGCGGCGCTGACCTTTGCGTTGGTTCTGGCGCTGCTCGGTCAGGCGTTGTTGCTGACCTTCACCAATCCGCTGACGGCGTGGCTAACGCTCGCTTCGCTGCTCGGTTACGCCGTGATTTACACCGGTTTCCTCAAACGTGCGACGCCGCAGAACATCGTCATCGGTGGCCTCGCCGGCGCCGCCCCTCCTCTGTTGGGGTGGACAGCCGCCACCGGCCACGTCAGCGCCGAACCGTTGTTGCTGGTGCTGATCATCTTCGCCTGGACGCCGCCGCACTTCTGGGCGCTGGCGATCCATCGCAAAGAGGAATACGCCAAAGCCGACATCCCGATGCTGCCGGTCACCCACGGCGAGCACTACACCAAAGTGCACATTCTGCTGTACACCTTCGCGCTGCTGGCGGTGAGTCTGCTGCCGTACGTGATCCACATGAGCGGCGTGCTCTACCTGATTTGCGCGCTCGCTCTGGGCGCAAGGTTTCTGCAATGGGCCGTGGTGCTGTACCGTGGCACTCGGCCGCACGCGGCGATCAACACCTTCAAGTACTCTATTTGGTACTTGTTTCTGCTGTTCATCGCCCTGCTCGTAGACCACTACTTACTGTTGAACCTATGACTCGAACCCAGAAAACCGTCTTCATCCTCGTCGCCGTGATCGCGCTGATCCTCGGCCTGACCGTCAACAAAGTGCTGAGCGGCAAGGGCCAGGGCGACCCCACGGCGCTGATTGATGCCGGTATCATCCTGCTGCCACAAAGCCGGAATCTGCCGGACGTAACGATGACCGATCAGGACGGCAAACCGGTGGCGATCAATGAGTTGAAAGGTAAGTGGAGTTTGCTGTTTTTTGGCTACACCTTCTGCCCGGACATCTGCCCGACTACCCTCGCACAGCTGCGCCAGATCAAGAGTGAACTGCCGAAAGACGCCGTGGATAAGTTGCAGATCGTGCTGGTCAGCGTTGACCCGAACCGCGATAACCCGAAGCAGTTGAAGCAGTATCTGGGCTACTTTGATCCGCAGTTCATTGGCTTGACGCCGACTTCGATTGAAGAACTGCAGAAGGTGGCGAATGCGGTGAGTATTCCGTTTATTCCGGCGGATACGAGTAAGCCGAATTACACCGTCGACCATAGCGGCAACCTCGCGGTGATTGGCCCGGATGGCACCCAGCGCGGCTTTATTCGGGCGCCGTTGAATAATGCCAAACTGGTTGCGCAACTCCCGGTCATGCTTAACCGCAAATAAGAACACCGCCGATCCCTTGTAGGAGTGAGCCTGCTCGCGATGACGTCGGCACATCCAATATTGATGTGACAGCTATACCGCAATCGCGAGCAGGCTCACTCCTACAGGGTCGGTATTTCAAACAAAAAAAGGGGACGCTCATGGCGTCCCCTTTTTTCGTTGCAGCAATCTAAATCAGAACGCCGGCAATACCGCACCTTTGTACTTCTCGGTTATGAATTTCTTCACTTCCGGGCTGTGCAGCGCAGCAGCCAGTTTCTGCATCGCGTCGCTGTCCTTGTTGTCCGGGCGGGACACGAGGATGTTCACGTATGGCGAGTCGTTACCTTCGATCACCAGCGCATCCTTGGACGGATCGAGCTTGGCTTCCAGCGCGTAGTTGGTGTTGATCAGCGCCAGGTCAACCTGAGTCAGCACGCGCGGGATGGTCGCGGCTTCCAGTTCACGGATTTTCAGGTCTTTCGGGTTGGTCGCGATGTCTTTGACGGTCGACAGGATGTTGGTCGGATCCTTCAACGTGATCACGCCAACCTTGGCCAGCAGCAACAGCGCACGGCCGCCGTTGGTGGCGTCGTTCGGGATCACCACGTTAGCGCCGCTTGGCAGATCCTTCAGATCCTTGAGCTTGCTCGAGTAGGCGCCCAGCGGCTCCAGGTGCACACCGGTCACAGCCACCAGATTGGTGCCCTTGGCCTTGTTGAACTCATCCAGATACGGCTGGTGCTGGAAGAAGTTGGCGTCCAGACGCTTTTCCGCGACCTGTACGTTTGGCTGAATGTAGTCGGTGAAGACCTTGACCTTCAGATCCACGCCTTCTTTGGCCAGGGCTGGCTTCACGAACTCGAGGATTTCTGCGTGCGGCACCGGAGTGGCGGCAACGGTCAGGGTTTCGGCGTGGGCCGAGAATGCTGCAACGGCAGCGAAAGCAGCGATCAGTTTTTTCATTCAGCTAACTCCTTATGAGGCGCCCGTCTTGCGCCTGCCAGCGAATGGCCGGCTCATCTGTTCAATACAAAACCGCTTATTTGCGCGAGAAATGCACGACCAAACGGTCGCCCACCATCTGCAGCACTTGCACCAGAATCAGCAGCAACACCACGGTGACGATCATCACGTCAGTCTGGAAACGCTGGTAGCCGAAACGGATCGCTAGGTCACCCAGACCACCGGCGCCGACCACACCGGCCATTGCCGTGTAGGAAACCAGTGTAATCGCCGTCACCGTAATCGCTGCATAGATGCCCGGACGGGCTTCTGGCAGCAATGCGTTGAGAATGATCTGCCGCGTGGTCGCACCCATGGCCTGGGTCGCTTCGATGATGCCGCGATCGACTTCACGCAGCGCGGTTTCCACCAGACGCGCGAAGAACGGCGTCGCACCGACGACCAGCGGCGGAATCGCACCGGCCACGCCCAGCGACGTACCCGTGATCAGCACGGTGAGCGGGATCATCACGATCAACAGAATAATGAACGGCAGCGAACGCAGGATGTTCACCGCCAACGACATGATCGCGTAGAGAACGCGGTTTTCCAGCAACTGGCGCGGGCTGCAGAGAAACAGCAACACGCCCAGCGGCAGGCCGAGCAACACGGTGAACAGCAGCGAGCCGCCGAGCATCATCATGGTGTCGTTGGTGGCCAGGCCGATTTCCAGCCAGTCGATGTTCTGGAAGAACAGCTTGATGGCTTCTATCGCGGCGTCGTAATTCTTGATTGCAGCGTCGAACATTTCCATTAACGCAGCACCTCCATGTGGACATCAGCGGCGGTGAAGCGGGCGAAGGCCGCTTCCATGTCGCCACCGGTGACGGCCAGGGTCAATTGCCCGTAGGGGATGTCTTTGATGCGGTCGATACGACCGGCGAGGATGCTGTAGTCGACCCCGGTTTCCCGGGCGACAGTACCGAGCAAAGGCGCGTAGGTCGCTTCGCCCTGGAAGGTCAGACGGACGATACGGCCCGGCACGTGCGCGAAATCATCACGCTGCTCGCCTTCATCGACCTGCTCGTCTTCCTGAACAAAACGCTTGGTGGTCGGGTGCTGCGGATGCAGGAACACATCGGCCACCGAACCTTGTTCGACGATCACGCCAGCGTCCATCACCGCCACTTGATCGCAGACGCGACGGATCACGTCCATCTCGTGGGTGATCAGGACGATGGTCAGTTTCAGCTCGCGGTTGATCTCGGCCAGCAGTTGCAAAACCGACGCGGTCGTCTGCGGGTCGAGGGCACTGGTGGCCTCGTCGCACAGCAGAATCTTCGGCTTGGTCGCCAGAGCGCGGGCGATACCGACGCGCTGCTTCTGGCCGCCGGACAATTGCGCCGGGTATTTTTTGGCGTGGTCGGACAAACCGACGCGCGCCAGCAGTTCAGCCACACGCTGATTGATCTCGCTGGTCGATAATTCACCGGCCAGGGTCAGCGGCAACGCAACGTTGTCGGCGACGGTCTTGGAGGCCAACAGGTTGAAGTGCTGGAAGATCATCCCGACTTGCTGACGGAAACGGCGCAGGCCTTTGGCGTCGAGCGCGGTGACTTCTTCACCGTCGACGAAGATCTTGCCGCCGCTGGAATCTTCCAGGCGATTGATCAGACGCAGCAGGGTACTTTTTCCCGCACCGGAATGGCCGATCAGGCCGTAGACCTGACCGTTCTCAATCGAGAGACTGGTCGGGTGCAGCGCGGGAATGTCCTTACCGGCGACGCGGTAAGTCTTGTGGACGTTTTGAAACTCGATCACGTAGCGAACCTTGTGGGGCGCGTTAGAAAAGGATCAGCGGTTAGCCGGGCGCGCATTTTAGCCTGTCCGTATAGAGGTTCTTAGCATTTATTTCGCAATTAACCTTCGATTTGGCAATAACAAGATCAAAGGTCATAAAAAAGGAACGCTCCGAGCGCCTCATCAGTCACTAAGTAAGCGACTTGAAAACCCTGGGTGCCGTGCCCGGGAACCACTCAAGAGTCCCCGGCAAACACGGGGTCAACCGAGGAGTTTACGACTGATGAGCAAGAAGCCTACGTCCGACAAAAGCCAGATGGCCGGAACCGATGCCCCGGATCGAGCCAACACCAACGCCAAACTCGACAGCCTGGAGAAATTTCGCTCCGACGCTACTGGCCAAGCCCTGCGCACCAATCAGGGCGTCAAGATTGCTGACAACCAGAACACCCTGAAGGCCGGCCCGCGCGGGCCATCGCTGCTTGAAGACTTCATCATGCGTGAAAAAATCACGCACTTTGACCATGAACGCATCCCGGAGCGCATCGTCCACGCGCGCGGCACTGGCGCGCATGGTTTCTTTCAGGCTTACGAGAACCATTCGACACTGACCAAGGCCGGGTTCCTACAGGATCCGGGGAAAAAGACGCCGGTGTTTGTGCGCTTTTCCACGGTGCAGGGCCCGCGTGGTTCCGGCGACACCGTACGCGACGTGCGTGGCTTCGCGGTGAAGTTCTTCACCGATGAAGGCAACTTCGACTTGGTCGGCAATAACATGCCGGTCTTCTTCATTCAGGACGCGATCAAGTTTCCCGACTTCGTCCACGCGGTGAAACCTGAGCCGCACAATGAAATCCCTACCGGTGGCTCTGCCCACGACACCTTCTGGGATTTCGTCTCGCTGGTGCCGGAATCGGCGCACATGGTCATCTGGGCGATGTCTGACCGGGCGATCCCGAAAAGCCTGCGCAGCATGCAAGGCTTCGGCGTGCACACCTTCCGGCTGATCAACGCCGAGGGCAAATCGCGCTTCGTCAAATTCCACTGGCGCCCTACTGCCGGCACTTGCTCACTGGTGTGGGACGAGGCGCAGAAGCTCGCCGGTAAAGACACCGACTACCATCGCCGCGACCTCTGGGAAGCGATCGAGATGGGCGACTACCCTGAATGGGAGCTTGGTGTGCAGATCATCGAGGAGGAAAACGAGCACGACTTCGATTTCGACATCCTCGACCCGACCAAGCTGATCCCCGAAGAAATCGTGCCGATCACGCCGCTGGGCAAAATGACCTTGAACCGTAACCCGGACAACTTCTTTGCCGAGACCGAGCAGGTTGCGTTCTGCCCTGGCCACATCGTGCCGGGCATCGACTTCTCCAATGACCCGCTGCTGCAAGGTCGGTTGTTTTCCTACACCGATACGCAAATCAGCCGACTCGGTGGGCCGAACTTTCATGAGCTGCCGATCAACCGTCCGGTCGCGCCGTTCCACAACGGTCAGCGCGATGCGCAGCACCGTACGGTGATCGACAAGGGCCGTGCTTCCTACGAGCCGAACTCGATTGATGGCGGCTGGCCGAAAGAAACCCCACCTGCCGCGCAGGACGGTGGTTTTGAAAGTTATCCAGAGCGCATCGACGCGAACAAGATCCGCCAGCGCAGCGAGTCGTTCAGCGATCACTTCTCTCAGGCAACGTTGTTCTTCAACAGCATGAGCGACCACGAGAAAGAGCACATCATCGCGGCCTATAGCTTCGAGCTGGGCAAGGTTGAACGCGAGTTCATCCGTGCGCGCGAGGTGAACGAGATTCTGGCCAACATTGATCTGGAACTGGCCAAACGTGTCGCGGCCAACCTGGGTCTGCCTGCGCCTACCAAAGGCACGGTGGATGCACGCAAGGTGTCGTTCGATCACTCGCCAGCGTTGAGCCAGGCGAATCTGCTGCCAGAGAACATCAAAACCCGCAAAGTGGCGATTCTTGCTGCTAACGGCGTCGATGGTGCGGCGATTGATGCAATGAAGAAGGCATTGGCAGCGGAAGGTGCGCACGCGAAATTGCTCGGCCCGACTTCGGCGCCGGTGAAAACTGCGGACGGCAAAATGTTGCCTGTGGATGCTTCAATGGAAGGCATGCCGTCGGTGATTTTCGATGCGGTGTTTGTGCCGGGCGGCGCGGCGTCGGTCAAGGCCTTGAGCGGTGACGGCGTGGCGTTGCACTACGTGCTGGAGGCCTACAAGCATTTGAAGGCGATTGCGTTGCAGGGTGATGCCAAGCAATTGCAGGATCTGCTGAAACTGGAAGCGGATGCCGGGTTGTTGCAAGGCAAGGATGTACCGGGGCTGACCAAGCCGTTCTTTGCTGCGATTGGGCAACATAGGGTTTGGGCTCGTGAGCCTAAGGCGAAAGCGATTCCAGCTTAAAAAGCAAAAGATCGCAGCCTTCGGCAGCTCCTACAGGGTGTACCTTAATCCCATGTAGGAGCTGCCGCAGGCTGCGATCTTTTTACGGTTTACGCGGACTAAGAACCATCTGCGCCGGCACGGTGCGCACGATCTGCTTCTCAATCTTCAGATCAAAATCCGGGTCGAGCTTCTTGACCCGCTTGGTCAGCAACGTCGACAACCACGGATAGTCATTCGTCCGTGGCGCCTGAATCGTCACCCCACACTCATAATTCACCACATCGGCGGCGATCGCATCCAGTTGGCGGCGAAGTTTGTGGCTATCGGTGATGTTCAGCGCAACCGTGGTGCTCTCGGCGGTCGGATCGATCACCTTGGCTTTCGGCTTGGCCTCAGCGGCCAGCAGCGCTGCTTCAGCCTTCTCCAGCTCAGCCTTGCGCGCTTCAGTAATCGCGCCGTTGACGCCACCGGTTAGCGCCGGCGCCTTCGGCATCAGCACGCGGGCACGGCTCAGCGCCGTAGCGGCGGCATTCACATCACCCTTCTGCAACACGATCTGGCTGCGACGCAGATACGCTTCGGCCAACTGCCGCTGGTATTGCTCAAGGGATTGATCGTTTGGAGTTTCTTTCTGCAAAGCAGCCAATTGGTCTTCAGCGGTGGCCAGTTCGCTGCTGGCCAGGCTTTGCTCCAGCTGTGCGATGGCCGTAGCCCGCGCATCGGGGGCTTCAACCACCGGTGGGGTACTTTGGCAGGCGCCCAGCAGCACTGAAAATGCGACAAGGAGCAGATAACGGGAGGCGAACGGCTTCATTCCTGCGACTCTCTATTTGCGCAAAAAGCGGCCAAGTCTACACCCCACGACGGGGCAGAACAAAACTCAGCAGAAACAGTGCGGCCGCCGTCACAACGATTGACGGGCCTGCCGGGGTGTCCTTGAACCACGACAGCGCCAGCCCGCCACACACGGCGAGCATGCCCAGCAGGCTCGCGCCGACCGCCATTTGCTCCGGCGATCGGGCGTGACGCTGTGCCGCAGCCGCCGGAATGATCAGCAGTGAAGTAATCAGCAACACACCGACGATTTTCATCGCCACCGCGATCACCACCGCAATCAACAACATCAGCGCCATGCGCAGTCCGGCGACCGGCAGGCCTTCGACCTTGGCCAATTCTTCGTGCACGGTGATCGCCAGCAATGGCCGCCACAATGTCACCAGCAACACCAGCACCGCCGCGCTGCCGCCGAGAATCCACGCCAGATCAGTCGGGCTGATCGCCAGCAGGTCGCCGAACAGATAGGCCATCAGGTCGATCCGCACTTCATGCATGAAGCTTAGTACCACCAGGCCGAGAGAGAGCGTGCTCGGTGCGAGAATTCCCAACAGCGTGTCAGACGCCAGCGGTTGGCGCTGTTGCAAGGTCACCAAAAGCACCGCCAGCAGCAGGCAGCCTACCGTGACCGCGACCGTCGGGCTGACATCCAGCAAAAAGCCCAAAGCCACACCGAGCAACGCGGCATGGGACAGGGTGTCGCCGAAATAAGCCATGCGCCGCCAGACCACAAACGAACCGAGCGGCCCGGCCACCAGTGCCAGCGCCAGACCTGCAAGCAGGGCATACAACAGAAAATCAGCCATGCTTGCAGTTGTCTCCGTGAACGTGAGGTTGGCCAATAACCGGCCCTTTGACCACCGAACCGTGCAGGTCGTGAGCGTGGTCGTGATGGTGGTGATAGACCGCCAGGCTCTGCGCGTTCTTGCCGAACAGTTCGACAAACGCCGGATCGCCGCTGACCTGCTCGGGATGCCCGGAGCAGCAGACGTGACGGTTGAGGCAGACCACCTGATCGGTGGTGCTCATCACCAGATGCAAATCGTGGGACACCATCAGCACGCCGCAGCCATGGCGATCGCGCAGACGGGTGATCAGGCTGTACAACTCGGCTTGCCCAGCGACGTCGACGCCTTGCACCGGCTCGTCGAGCACCAGCAATTCCGGCTCGCGCAGCAACGCCCGCGCCAGCAATACGCGCTGCATTTCACCGCCGGAAACACTTTGCACCGGGCTGTCGATGACGTGCTCGGCGCCAACTTCTTTCAACGCGGCCAGCGCACGCGGACGATCCACGCCCGGCACCAGACGCAGAAAACGCAGCACCGACAGCGGCAAGGTCGGATCGACGTGAAGTTTTTGCGGCATATAGCCGACACGCAGCTTCGGCTTGCGCCAGACGCTGCCGCTGTCCGGCTTCAATAAACCCAGCACGGCGCGCACCAGCGTGGTCTTGCCGGCGCCGTTAGGGCCGATCAACGTAACGATCTGCCCCGGCTCGACGCTCAGCTCGATGTTGTCCAGCACGGTCTGCCCGGCAAACGTGACGGCGACCTGTTCCAGACGGATCAGCGCGTTGCTCATCAAGCCCCCTGGCAACCGGAGCACAGGCCGACGACTTCGACGGTCTGCGCTTCGACGATGAAACCAACGTCTTTGGCGCTGTTGATGATCGCGTCGCTGATCACTTTTTGCTCAAGTTCGATGGCGGCGTGGCAATCGCGGCAGATCAGGAACTGGCCCTGATGCGCATGCTCGGGGTGGACGCAGCCTACGAAGGCGTTCAGCGAAGAGATGCGGTGCACCAGGCCGTTTTCCAACAGGAAATCCAGCGCGCGGTACACGGTTGGCGGCGCGGCGCGGCGGCCGTCCTGCTCGCTGAGCACGGCGAGAATGTCGTAGGCGCCCAGCGGTTTGTGGCTCTGCCACACCAGTTCCAGCACCCGGCGGCGCAACGCGGTCAGGCGCAAGCCTTTCTGGGCGCACAAGGTATCGGCCTCGGACAAAGCGCTGTGCACGCAATGAGAGTGGTCGTGGGGACGGCTGGCAATCGGTGTAATAGGCATGGGCGGCGACGAGTTTTGATAGAGACGTTATTATGTTACCCGTTCTCGCCTCCTTGAGTGGTCATCGTGTCCCGACTTTTTTCTGTTTTTGTGGCTTTTGTCGCCAGTTTTCTGTTGATCGGTTCGGCTCAGGCCGAGGTCAAAGTCCTCACCAGCATCAAACCGTTGCAGCTGATTGCAGCGGCCGTGCAGGACGGCGTGGCGATTCCCGAAGTGCTGCTGCCGCCGGGTGCGTCGCCGCACAATTACGCGCTGCGGCCATCCGACGTACGGAAGGTGCAATCGGTCGATCTGCTCTACTGGATCGGCCCGGACATGGAAGGTTTCCTGCCGCGCGTGCTGAACGGTCGTACGCTGCCGAGCGTGGCCGTGCAGGATCTGCCGGGGATGAAGCTGCGCCGTTTTGCTGAAGACAGCCACTCCCACGCCGAAGAGGCCGACGAGCATGATCACGATCATCGCCCGGGCACACTGGATGCGCATTTGTGGCTATCGCCGGTCAATGCGCGGGTGATTGCCGACAAGATGGCGGCAGACTTGAGCGCTGCCGACCCGGCCAACGCCGAGCGTTATCAGAGCAATGCCAAGGCGTTTGACGCGCGTCTGGATGCGCTGGATCAGCGTTTGAAGCAGCGTCTGGCCAGTGTTGAAGGCAAGCCGTACTTCGTCTTTCACGAGGCGTTTGATTACTTTGAAGAAGCTTACGGCCTGAAGCACGCAGGGGTATTCAGTGTTGCAGCGGAAGTGCAGCCAGGTGCACAGCATGTCGCGGCGATGCGCAAGCGTTTGCAGGAAGTGGGCAAGACTTGTGTGTTCAGCGAGCCGCCGTTGCGTCCGCGTCTGGCGGAGACATTGGTCGCTGGCCTGCCAGTGAAACTGGCTGAGCTGGATGCGTTGGGCGGGTATACACCGGCGACGGCTCAGGGGTATGAGCAGGTGTTGGAAAAGTTGGGTAATGATTTGGCCGGGTGCCTGGAATCTCTGTAACCCCATAGAAAAAAGATCGCAGCCTTCGGCAGCTCCTACAGGTGATTCCATGTAGGAGCTGCCGAAGGCTGCGATCTTTTGATCTTAAAGCGCGAAAGGCAACGGTGTATGCACCTGCTGCCGCTGCGCCAATTTCTGCTCAAATTCCCGCGGATCGTGAATCAACACGTCCTGCCCGGCAAACTGCTCCGCCGCAATCAACCGCGACAGCCAGAACCGCACACACGCCACGCGCAGCATCGTCGGCCACAACTCAGCCTCCGCCGCGGTGAACGGGCGCAGCGCCGCATAAGCGCCAAGAAATGCGCGGGCACGCGGGCCATCGAGCAAACCGTCCTCGTCCGAGCACCAGTCATTCAAGGCAATCGCCACGTCGTACAGCATCGGCCCCGAGCAGGCGTTGTAGAAGTCGATCAGCCCGGTCAGGTGCGTGCCTTCGAACATCGCGTTATCGCGAAACAGGTCGGCATGAATGTTCGCCCGAGGCAGCGCGAGAATCTTGTCTTTGCGCTCGGTGATTTCATCCAGGGCCTTCTGCAGCAAGGCACGCGGCTCATCGCTCAGGTGCGAGAGAAATTCGCTGCCCTCTTCCAGCATCCAGTCCAGGCCACGGTCGGTCTTGCGCTTGATCATGCGCTCGCCCTGCGTCGCCAGGTGCAGATGCGCCTGCAATTCGCCGACCTGCACGCAATGCTGGGCATTGGCGACCTTGATGTGCTTGCCCGACAGGCGCGGTTGCAGCAGCGCCGGTTTGCCTTTCAGCTCACGTAACGCCACGCCGTCTGTGGTGCGCAGTGCGTACGGCACCGGCAGATCAGCTTCGTGGAGCACGTCGAGCAGGTCGATGAAGAACGGCATCTCCTGCACCGGGCCGCGCTCGACCAGGGTCAGGACAAATTCGCCCTGCTCAAGGCTGATAAAGAAATTGGTGTTTTCGCTGCCGGCGGCGATCCCCTGGAAATCAAGCAGACGGCCTAGCCCGTAAGGGGCGAGAAAGGTTTCCAGCTCGGGCCGAGCCAGGGGCGTGAACACAGACATGTTTTAACTGCCAGTACGGGCGCCGCCAATTGCGGCGCCGGGTGAATTAAAAACTTACTTCCATTCGAAAATCTTCCATGACGGAATCAGCATATCCGGCTGATCCGAGCGGATGAAGTTGGCATCCGTCCCGTCGGCACGCACCAGAAAGTACGGCGGAAAGCCTTTCTGGGTCACTTTGATCGCATAGAGGAAACCGTTCTGGCGGTACTCCTGAATGGTCTTGTCGCCTTCCGTGCGGATGGTAACTTCCGGCTCCCCTGTCGGTGCATCATCCGCCGCTATCGCGGCCAACGGTGAGGCAGCAATCAGACCGACCAGCAGCAAGCGATTTAACGTACGCATGATAACCTTGTCCCTTTGTCGTCAACGGTCCCGCTATTCTAGCGCCGGACCCGCCGAAAAGGTTGATCCTGCTCATGAGCCAAGCCCCCCTCGTCCTGGTGGACGGTTCGTCTTACCTGTACCGCGCCTTTCACGCGCTGCCACCACTGACCACTTCCAAAGGCCTGCCGACCGGTGCGGTCAAAGGCGTGCTGAACATGCTCAAGAGTCTGCGCAAGCAGTACCCGGACAGCCCGTTCGCCGTGGTGTTCGACGCCAAGGGTGGGACATTTCGCGATGAGATGTACGCCGAATACAAAGCCAATCGCCCAAGCATGCCCGACGACATGCGCGTGCAGATCGAGCCGTTGCACCAGAGCGTGATCGCCCTCGGATTCCCGCTGCTGTGCGTGGAAGGCGTCGAGGCCGATGACGTGATCGGCACCCTCGCGCGCAGCAGCGCGGCGGCGGATCGTCCGGTGATCATCTCCACCGGCGACAAGGACATGGCGCAACTGGTCGATGGCCACATTACCTTGGTCAACACCATGTCCGGTAGCTCGATGGACGTGGAAGGCGTGAAGGAGAAATTCGGCGTCGCACCGGAGCAGATCATCGATTATCTGGCGCTGATGGGCGATTCGTCCGACAACATTCCGGGCGTTCCGGGCATCGGCCCGAAGACCGCTTCCGGCTTGCTGGTCGGCGTTAACGGTGGCCTCACCGAGCTGTACGCCAATCTCGACATCGTCCCGACCCTGCCGATTCGCGGCGCGAAAACCCTGCCGGCCAAGCTCGAAGAGCACAAGGAGATGGCATTCCTCTCCTATCAACTGGCGACGATCAAGATCGACGTGCCGCTGGACGTTGAGCTGGACGATCTGCAAATGGGCGCGGAAGACCCGGCCAAGCTCTACGAGCTGTACTCGCTGCTGGAATTCAAAAGCTGGATCAATGATCTGGATCGCGACGCCAAACGCCTGGAATTGAGCGCGGCCAGCGAGCCTGCGCCGGCTGGCGATCTGTTCAGCGCGCAAGACATCGAAACTCCTGCTGCTCCGACCGAAGCGGCGTACGAAACCATCCTCGATCAGGCACGTTTCGACGTCTGGCTGGAAAAACTCAACAACGCCAAGCTGTTCGCCTTCGACACCGAAACCACCGGCATCGATGCGCAGCAGGCGCAATTGGTCGGCCTGTCGTTCGCCGTGCAGGCCAACGAGGCCGCGTACATTCCGCTGACCCACTCCTACATCGGCGTGCCAGAACAGCTGGATCGCGACACCGTGTTGCGCGCTCTCAAGCCGATTCTGGAAGACCCGAGCAAGCTCAAGGTCGGCCAGCACGCCAAGTTCGACATGAACATCCTCGCCAACTGCGCCATCGGTGGTGATCAGAGCCAAGGCATCAGCGTGCGCGGCATCGCCTTCGACACGATGCTTGAGTCTTACGTGCTCAACTCCACCGCCACCCGCCACGACATGGACAGCCTCGCGCAGAAGTATCTGGATCACACCACCGTGAGCTTCCAGGACATCGCCGGCAAAGGCGCCAAGCAGCTGACTTTCGACCAGATCGCCTTGGAACAGGCCGGCCCGTACGCCGCCGAAGACGCCGACATCACGTTGCGTCTGCACCAGACTTTGTTCGAAAAGCTTAGCGCGATCCCGAGCCTGGCCAGCGTACTGAGCGACATCGAAATCCCGTTGGTGCCGGTGCTGGCGCGCATTGAACGCCAGGGCGCGTTCGTTGACGCGGAGCTGCTCGGCATCCAGAGCATCGAGCTGGGCAACAAAATGGTCGCGCTGGAGCGCGAAGCGTTCGAGATCGCCGGGGAGGAGTTCAACCTCGGCTCGCCGAAGCAACTGGGCGTGATTCTCTACGAAAAACTCGGCCTGCCGGTGCTGAAGAAGACTGCCAAGGGCCAGCCGTCCACTGCTGAAGAAGTGTTGGCGAAACTCGCTGAAGACGATCACCGCTTGCCGAAGGTGCTGATGGAGCACCGCTCGATGAGCAAGCTGAAAAGCACTTACACCGATCGCCTGCCGGAGCAGATCAACCCGCGCACCGGGCGCATCCACACCTCGTATCATCAGGCGGTGGCGTCGACCGGTCGCTTGTCCTCCAGTGACCCGAACCTGCAGAACATCCCGGTGCGTACCGCTGAAGGCCGCCGTATCCGCCAAGCGTTCGTCGCGCCAAAAGGCTACAAACTGCTGGCGGCGGACTATTCGCAGATCGAACTGCGGATCATGGCGCACCTGTCCAAGGACGAAGGCCTGATGAACGCCTTCCGCAACAATCTCGACGTGCACACCGCCACCGCTGCCGAAGTGTTCAAGGTCGAACTGCACGAAGTCAGCTCCGATCAGCGCCGTGGCGCCAAGGCGATCAACTTCGGCCTGATCTACGGCATGGGCGCGCAGAAGCTCGGCAAGGACATCGGCGTCGACACCAAGACTGCCAAGGCTTACATCGACACTTACTTCGCCCGTTATCCGGGGGTTCGCGAGTACATGGATCGCACCCGCGCGCAGGCAGCGGATCAGGGTTATGTCGAGACGTTCTTTGGTCGTCGTCTGTACCTGCCGGAAATCAACTCGAACAAGCCGCAGGAACGCGCCGCCGCCGAACGCACGGCGATCAACGCGCCGATGCAGGGCACCGCTGCCGATATCATCAAGAAAGCCATGGTGGCGGTGGATGAATGGCTGGCGACGTCCGGGCTGGACGCTCGCGTCATCCTGCAGGTACACGATGAATTGGTGCTGGAGGTTCGCGAGGATCTAGTCGAGCAGGTCAGCGCTGAAATCCGCGTGCACATGAGCGAAGCGGCGAAACTGGATGTACCGCTGCTGGTCGAAGTGGGTGTGGGCAACAATTGGGATGAGGCTCACTGAGCCAGTTGATGTCGGTCGCCGCGACATAGCGTCGCGGCAGACCCGATAAATCCTGCTTATTTCGAAAAGCGCTTGGGGTTATTCCAAAGCTTTTCGAAAATAATCTGAACTAATCTGGAAGATCACTACTCAGAGTTACTGAATGGCTGGTGAAGCCCTTCAATGCTCCTATGTTGTGTTAAGTGTTGGCAGATATCTGAACCCCGCCCTAGCGGTTCGGAACTTAAACCCCGGAATTTCTCCCTCCCCAATGAAATCCGGGGCTTTTTTTGCCCAAAATTTGTCTGTAGCGCGTTCATGCTGCGTTGAAAGCGCAGCTCAAATGCTCATTTAGGTTCCCTAAAGTCGAGCGCGACCCCGGCCGCTTTTCACTGCCCTTTCGCCTTGCCTGAACACACTACAAACAAATTTCCATATCCCGACTTACTCGGCTGCCGCCTCGGCGCCTTTGTCAGCCAGTTCCATCCAGCCGGCCAGTACAGTGTAGGCCTCTTCCAGACCCATGCGTTTTGGTGCGGAGAACAGTTGGATGGTGACTTGATCGCCCCAGCCTTTGCGGATTTCCGACTGCACTTTGAGCAGGGTGTTTTTGGCTGCGCCGTAGGTCAGTTTGTCAGCCTTGGTCAGCAGGATGTGCATCGGCATGCCGGCCGCAACGGCCCAGTCGAGCATCAGCAAGTCGAAGTCGGTCATTGGATGACGGATGTCCATCATCAAAATCAAACCCTTCAAACTCTCGCGGCCACCGAGGTAAGCCTCAAGGTGACGCTGCCAGTGCATCTTCAGCGGGATCGGTACTTTTGCATAACCGTAGCCCGGCAGGTCGACCAGACGGCGATCTTCGTCTAGCTTGAAGAAGTTCAACAGCTGTGTGCGACCCGGCGTTTTCGAGGTGCGCGCCAGGCTGGCGTGAGTCAATGTGTTCAGTGCGCTGGATTTGCCGGCGTTGGAACGGCCGGCAAACGCGACTTCGAAGCCTTCGTCGTCAGGGCATTGATCGACTTTGGCGGCACTGAGCATGAACGTGGACTGTTGGCACAGGCCGAGGATGGGATTCTTGAGTTGCATGGGATTTCCGATGTGGGCGGCGCCGGGATTGGGCGCGGAACGCGGTGTCGCTTCCGTTTCAGTGACGCCAGTATATAATGCCGCAGATTTTGTGTGTGCTTTGTCCCTGCGAATG
>NZ_JBIVMX010000082.1:0-17047 GCF_044753305.1 Pseudomonas sp. NPDC088429
GTCAGAACCTCTATGTGAAATCGAACCTGTCGGGCGAATTCACCGTGATCAACCCGTACCTGGTTCGCGACCTCAAGGCTCGCGGTCTGTGGGACTCGGTCATGATCAACGACCTGAAGTACTACGACGGTTCGGTTCAGCAAATCGAGCGCATCCCGCAAGAACTCAAAGAGCTCTACGCGACTGCCTTCGAAGTGGACACCAAGTGGATCGTTGACGCGGCCAGCCGTCGTCAGAAGTGGATCGACCAGGCCCAATCGCTGAACCTGTACATCGCTGGCGCATCGGGCAAGAAACTCGACGTGACCTACCGCATGGCTTGGTACCGTGGCCTGAAAACCACTTACTACCTCCGTGCCCTGGCCGCGACCAGCACCGAGAAGTCGACCATCAGCACCAGCAAGCTGAACGCTGTATCCAGCGGCGGCAACCACGGTGATGACTCGGTCCTGGCTGCTCCAGCCGGCCCAGCGCCAGTGCCAAAAGCCTGCGCGATCGACGAGCCGGATTGCGAAGCTTGCCAATAAGCTGAGCGAAATCGGGTGTTGAAAAACACCTGATTGAAAAAGCCCCTGACAGACCTCTGGTTTGTTGGGGGCTTTTTTTTGCCCCAACTCCCTGTAGGAGCTGCCGAAGGCTGCGATCTGTTGATCTTGCTACTAGTGACAACAGCAAAAGATCGCAGCCTTCGGCAGCTCCTACATTTGAATAGAGTTCAACCTGACAGAAACGGGCCGGCTGTCAGACCGCCTTCGCGAGCAAGCTCTGCTCCTACAAAAGCAAGATCAAAAGATCGCAGCCTTCGGCAGCTCCTACATGAAATCAAACCCGCGCCACCACTAGGCCGAGTGTCAGCTCGCCTGCTTTTGATTTTGATCTTAGAGCCCGTCGGGAGGCTGAGTGGAGGGATTCATACGGGGAAAGCATCGAGAGGAGGTGCAGCGAAGCAAACCGTAGGCGATGCCCCCGGATGAACCCGGAGCGAAGGAACCCGAGCCTTAGCGAGGGCCGGACGTCAGGGCACAGACCTTTTGGTTACTTTTGGGGCGTTTGCCAAAAGTGACCCGCCGTAAGGGCGGAACCATAATCAGCCACCCCCGCAGCAACGGATATAAACCCAAACCCAAAAAAAAGCCCCTCAAAAAAGAGGGGCCCTTCTCAAACAGCAAAACCAAAAATCAGGTCATCTGAATAATGGTCTGCATAATCGTGCTCTGCGTAGAAATCGTCTTCGCATTCGCCTGATAGTTACTCTGACCCTTGATCAAATCAACCAACTCATTCGTCAGGTTAACGTTCGACTCCTCCAGCGAGTTCGACGCGATCGAACCCAAAGTCCCGGTCTCCGGCGCATCGTACCCCGGAATACCCGAAGCAAACGTCTCCTTCCAGCTAGTACCACCAACCGCCTGCAAACCCTGCTCGTTAGTGAAACTGGCCAACGCCACCTGCCCAATCGCCTTGCTCTGATTGTTACTGAAGTTGGCGAACAAGGTACCGGTGCCATCAATCGTCAGGTTAGTGATCTGCCCAGTGGCATAACCATCCTGAGTCGGAATCGAACGCGCAGTATCAGCGTTGTACTGAGTAGTCTTGGCCATCGAAATGGTCACACCCGCCGGGTTCGCTGCCGCACCGTTAGGGGTAAACACACCATTGGTCACAGTGCCTGGCTTCCAGTTACTCAGCGTCAAGTCGCTGCTGATAATCGGATTTGCAGGATCCGCCGGATTCGGTGTGCTCACCTGAGTCAACTTGCCCGAGCTGTCGAACGACAACGTCGAAGCCGTCGGCGCCGTCAGGGTTGGATCACTGCCGGTCGCGTCCGGGTTACGGCCGTCAACCAGGGTGTAAACCTTCCAGGTGTTGTCGCTGGTCTTCACCACATACTGATCCATGACGTGGGAGTTACCCTGAGTGTCATAAATCGGTGTGCTGAACGACTTGGTGTACGTCTCGGCTTTCGATGGATCGAACTTGACCGCGTTGGCGCCGGTATCAACGATCACCGGTGCCGACGAGTTCAGGTTGATGGTCGAGGTCACCGACGAAGTCGATTTCGGTGCCAGGTTCGACGTGTCGATTTTCAGGTCAGTCAACACACCGTTGAGAATTTTGCCGTTGGCATCCACACCGTAACCCTGCAGACGCGAGGTGTAGTCGGTGTTGGTGATGTAACCGGCGTTGTCGACCTTGAACGTACCGGCACGGGTGTACGACACCGAACCGTTGTTGCTCATGGTGAAGAAGCCCGAACCGTTGATGCCCATGTCGAGCACGTTACCGGTGTTGCTGATGTCACCCTGGGTGAACTGCTGCGAAACGTTGGCCAGGCGCACGCCGTTACCAATCACTTTGCTGCCGCTGCCCAGACGAGTCGCCGAGTAGACGTCTTCGAATTCTGCGCGCGAGGATTTGAAACCGGCGGTGGCAACGTTGGCGATGTTGTTGCCGGTCACGTCCAGTTGTTTGTTGGCTGCATAGAGACCGCTAAGGCCGATATTGAAAGACATATTCCACTCCTTTGTGCCGGGTTAATCGGCTCTATATACCAATGGTTTGTACTTTGGACAGGGCAACGCTGCCCTTGCCGGCCAGGTTGAGCATCAGCTCGCCGCCGGTCTGGCTGATGGTCACGCTGTTGACCGTGGCCGGCAGGTAAGTGGCCAGATCCGTTGCGGCGCCATCGATCGGTGCGCTGGCCTTGAAGGTGTAAGTACCGACCGGCACCACGGTGCCGGAAGAATCCTTGCCGTCCCAAGTGAAGCTGGCATCGCCGGCCGCGCGGCTGCCCAGGTCGATGGTGCGAACGGCTTTGCCGTCCTTGTCAGTGATGGTGACGGTGCCGCCGGCGATCGACGAAGGCACGGTGACCGAACCGGTCAGGCCTTTGGTTGGGTCGTCGAGCTGCGCGGTGTTGGTCTGCACGATCACGTTGCGACCGACCAGCGACGACGCCTGCAAGGCTTGCGAGGAGTTGTAGTTGCCGGCCAGCGAGCTGACGGTGCTGTTCAGTGTGGTGATGCCTTCCAGACTGCTGAACTGCGCCAACTGTGCAACGAACGCACTGTTGTCCTGCGGATCGAGCGGGTTCTGGTTTTTCAGCTGGGTCACCAGCAATTGCAGGAACGCATCTTTGCCCAGCGCCTGGCCACCGGTAGCGCTGTTGGTCGCCGAAGCGATGCCGCCGGAGGTGCTGCTGCTGGCCGTCTTCGACGAGTTGGCCAGAATGTCGTTCATGCTCAGGGAGCTGGTGGTATCGGTAACGCTCATGGCAGTCGCCCCTTATTACTGACCGAGGGTCAGTACCTTCTGCATCATGGTTTTGGCGGTGTTCATCATTTCGGCGTTGGTCTGGAACGAACGGCTCGCGGAAATCATGTCAGCCATTTCTTCCACCACGTTGACGTTCGGGTAGTAGACGTAGCCTTTGGCGTCGGCCGCCGGATGGTTCGGCTCGTAACGCGCTTCGAGGTTGCTCTGGTCTTCGACCACACCGAGTACCTGCACGCCCTGCCCCGCGGCGTCCTGACTCTGGAACAGCGAGTTGCTGCCAGCGTTTTGGCCGCCCTGGAACATGGTGGCGAACACCGGGTGACGGGCGCGGTAGGTCTGGTCGATGCTCGACGAGACGGTTTCGGCGTTGGCGATGTTCGACGCCACGGTGTTCAGACGCGTGGTTTGTGCGCTCATGCCGCTGCCGGCAATGTTGAAAACGCTGGACAGGGACATGGATTACTCTCCGCGCAGGGCTGAGACCAGCCCTTTGAATTTGCTGTTGAGCAGCGTGAAGCTGGCCTGGAAGCCCACGGCGTTTTCCGCGTAGTTGGACTGTTCCAGTTGCGCATCCACGGTGTTCTGGTCGATCGAAGGTTGCATCGGCGTGCGATACAGCAGCGATTCGTCGCCATTGCCCAGGCCTTCAGCTTCGATGTGACGGCTGTTGGTCATGTTCAGGGCGATGGTGCCGTTGGCGTTCTTCTGGGTCTGTGCTTCGAGCACTTTCGAGAAGTCCAGATCCCGCGCCTTGTAGTTCGGGGTATCGGCGTTGGCGATGTTGTTGGCCAGCACTTCGGCACGCTGGGCGCGGAAGCCCAATGCTTTTTCGTGAATGCCGAGCGCTTTATCGAAGCTGATGCTCATGTCGGGAACCTTCAGGTGACCGGTTTTTCGTACATGAGCTTTAGCAAGCCGCGTGCCAAACAGAAGAAACCCCGTAAACCGGGGCTTTGCGGGCAGCCGGCAAAGCGGCAATGCCAGAAAAGCGGCAAGCGGTTTCCGCCAGATGCCGCTTTTCTGCCGCTTCGCCCTGCGAGCACCTCCACCTGTAGGAGCTGCCGAAGGCTGCGATCTTTAGATCTTGATCTTAAAAAACAAAATCAAAAGATCGCAGCCTTCGGCAGCTCCTACGTGAAGCATGCGGCAAAAAAAAAGGAGCCCCTGAGGGCTCCCTTCTTCTGCACATGCTTCATTTCGCCTGGTAAATAATCCCCGGGCTGCACTGCACCATCTGATAGTGATCCGGCAAACCGTTCAGCGCTTCCGACGCGCCAAGGAACAGATAACCGCCCGGCTTCAGCGTGCTGTGGATGCGCAGCAGGATGTCTTTCTTCACTTCGGCAGAAAAGTAGATCAACACGTTGCGGCAGAACACGATGTCGAACTTGCCCAGCGCGGCATAGCTGTCGAGCAGGTTGAACGAGCGGAACTCGACGCGGCTTTTGATCGGCGCCTTGATCACCCAGCGCCCCGGGCCTTTCGGATCGAAGTAACGCTGCAGACGTTCCGGCGACAAACCACGACCGATGGCCAGGCTGTCGTACTCGCCGGTCTTGCAGTTGTTGAGCATCAGGCCGGACAGATCGGTGGCTACAATCTGCACGCCCATCTTCAGCTGACCGAGGTTAGTGCGTTCGAACTCATCGATCGACATCGACAGCGAATACGGTTCCTGACCCGACGAGCACGCCGCCGACCAGATCCGCAGACGCTGGTTAGGGCTGGCCTTGATCGCTTCGGGCAGGACTTTTTTCTTCAAGACTTCAAACGGATAGGTGTCACGAAACCACAGGGTTTCGTTGGTCGTCATGGCATCAACCACCTGCTCGCGCAAACCGCTGCGCGGCTGGGTCTGGATGCGCTGCACCAGCTCACCCAGGGATTTGATGCCTTGCTGTTCCATCAGTTTGTTGAGACGGCTCGAGACCAGGTACTGCTTGTTTTCACCGAGCAAAATGCCACAGGCTTTTTCCAGGAAGACCCGGAACTGTTCGAAATCCAAATTACCCGTAGACAATGATGCCGCCTCTTAAATCGTGTTGACCGCCAGGAGCAAAGCGCTCCTAACTGATATCTGCTGCTTTGATCCGGTCGACTACCCGGGATGCCAGGTCATCAGGGCGGAATTTGGCCAGAAAGTCATCGGCGCCGACTTTCTTGACCATCGCCTGATTGAATACCCCGGACAACGAAGTATGCAGGATGATATGAAGCTTTTGCATGCGTGGGTCGCTGCGGATCTCAGCCGTCAAAGTGTATCCGTCCATCTCCGGCATCTCGATGTCGGAGATCATCATCAGGAACTCTTCTTCCGGCTTTTTGCCCTCATCGACCAGCTTGCGCAGGTAATCCAGCGCCTGTTTGCCGTCGTTCAGCGCCACCACTTCGACGCCGACCGTTTGCAGACAACGCGACACCTGCTTGCGCGCCACTGACGAGTCATCGACCGTCAGCACCCGCAGCGACAACGCTTTGGTCTGGGTCTCGACATCGACCACGCCCACCGAAATCGCTTCCGGTGTCGGCGCAACTTCCGCCAGCACTTTCTCGACATCGATGATTTCGACTAACTGATTGTCCACCCGAGTCACAGCGGTCAGGTAATGATCGCGACCCGTGCCCTTGGGCGGTGGATGAATCTCTTCCCAGTTCATGTTGACGATGCGCTCCACCGAGCGCACCAGGAAACCCTGGGTCTTGGTGTTGTACTCCGTGATGATCACGAACGGGTTGTTCTTGTCTTTCAACGCGCCGGAGCCGGTCGCCATCGCCAGATCAAGGATCGGAATGGTCGCCCCCCGGATATTTGCCACCCCGCACACGACAGGACTGGACTTGGGCATCAACGTCAGCGACGGGCATTGCAGCACTTCCCGCACCTTGAACACGTTGATTCCGTAGAGCTGCTGACCGTCGAGACGGAACAACAACAGCTCCAGGCGATTCTGCCCCACCAGTTGCGTGCGCTGGTTTACCGAATCCATTACACCAGCCATGCCCAGACTCCTACCTCAACGCCAAGTGTTGTTGCGACGCACATTCATTGCTAAACGGCACGGCGCTTGCTTTTTAACTCGTATGAACGCTCAAACGACATTTTTCCGACACCTGACCTCTCCCCTTCGCAAAGGGCTTTGCGCGGTGTCTGCCGCCTGCTGTTTGCTCGCTGGCAGCCCTGCCATTGCGGATTCGGTTACCTTGCCTGACATGCTTATCGGCGTCACTCAGGGCTTTCTTGAGTTCACCGTAGAAGACTATTTGGCAACCAGTCAAACCGAAGGCCGCTACGAGATCGAAGTCAAGCAGCTCGATCCGCGTATGCGCATGCCGATGTGCGACAAGGAATTGACAGCGTCGCTGGAGAATACCCCCCGTCCTTTGGGCCGGGTGACGGTCAAGGTTCGCTGTGAAGGCAGTTCGCCCTGGACGGTGTTCGTGCCCGCTCAAGTCCGCCTGTTTCGCGATATTGTCACCACCACCCGAGCACTCAGGCGCGCCGGGATTATCGAACCTCAGGACGTGACCTTGCGCGAGCGCGATGTCAGTCAGATCAATCAAGGTTTTCTGACCTCGGTAGACGAAGCGATCGGGCAGAAATTAACCCGACCAACGGTCGCCGATCAGGTGATTACCCAAGTCCACCTGGAACAGGCCGAAGTCGTGCGCAAAGGTGATCAAGTGGTCATCACCGCGCGCAGCGGCACACTCGCCGTGCGCATGCCCGGCGAAGCCCTGTCCAACGGCGGACTGAAAGAACAGATCCGAGTGAAAAACCTCAATTCGCAACGGGTGATCAAGGCGCAAATCATCGCGCCGGGACAGGTGGAAGTTTCCATGTAAACACCGAGGAGAAAACTGGCGCTGGCCATGGCTGTTCCCTAAACTGTGCCGCAGCAGGACGCGCGCGGGTGCATGCAGCTTTCATTGCTAAATGTGCCTAAAGTTTTCCAGGAGATGGCCGAAAACATGGCAAGCGTCCAAATTCCCAGAGGTTTTTATCATGGTCATCGATTTCAGCCGTTTGAACAGCTCCTCGTCACTGACAGGCAGTACACGTACCAGCGCGCCCAAGGAAACCGCCGAAAACGGCACTTCCGCGCCGCTGAATACCCAGGCCGAAACGGCCAGTACCGCTAAAAGCGGGGAATCGGTACACCTCAGCAATGAGGCTCAACAGTTGCAGAAGGTCACTGACAAGCTGCGCGATCAGCCTGCTGTCGACAAAGCCCGTGTGGCCGAGTTGAAAGCCGCGATTGCCGATGGCAGCTATAAAGTCGACAGCAACCGTGTAGCCAGCAAACTGCTCAACTTCGAAGCCCAGCGCTAGGCTTTTGCCAGCGCGAGGCTTTTGGACGCTTAAAACCCAAGGCCAGCCATGCACGACACTAATTTATTGCAACTGATCAACGACGACTTTGCTCCAGCTCAACAATTGCTGGAGTTATTGCAAACCGAGTCCCTCGCTTTGCACGGTCGCGACATGCCCCTGCTCGAAGAGATTCTGGCAACCAAACAGGCACTGATCATTCTGCTTGAACAGCATGGCCGCAAGCGCAGCGAAATCCTCGTCAGCCTCAACCTGACGCCAGACCGTCAAGGTCTTGAGCAACTGGCCGCGCAATCGAGCGTTGGCCAGCAGCTGCTGACTCAGGGCGATGCCCTGACCGATCTCATCGCCCAATGCCAGGCGGCCAACGTCAAAAACGGCCAGTCGATCCTCATGCAACAGGCCGCGACCAGCAATCAACTGAAGATCCTCACCGGGGGCGAAGCGCCAGCGTTGTATGACGCCAGCGGCACGTTTGCCAAACCCGCGATGCCGCGTCCGCTCAGCCAGGCATGAGTCGTTGATGCGCCAGCTCTATCAACTCGCGAAACATGCTGGCAAAATGCTGGCTAGTCGTCATATTTTGTCTGGAGATTGATAAACCGTGTCCAACGCCCTCAGCGCGGATGATGCTCCGCAGCCTCCTAAGGTGCTCACCACACCTCTGGAAATCTCCAGCAACCTGCGTCAGCTGCAAGACAGCCATGATCCGCTGATCATCACCTTTCACGAGCGCAGCCAGCGTTTCCAGAGCTATTTGATCAAGGTTGACCGCGATACCGCTTCGATTAACCTCGATGAAATGGTGCCACGTGACGGTGAACGCTTTCTGCTGGCGGGCGAGCCGTTCAAGGTTGAGGGTTTCCATGAAGGCGTGCGCATCGCCTGGGAATGCAATGGCACGCTGGACATCGTCGATCGCGACGGCGACCGCTTCTACACCGGCGAACTGCCGACTGAAGTGGTTTACCACCAGCGCCGCAACGCCTTCCGCGCCGCGTTGAAGCTGACCGATCTGGTCAACGTCGAACTCGGCGGCGAGAAACTCAAGGCGCCGATCAACGGCAAGCTGCTGGACATCTCCGCCACCGGTTGCAAGCTGCGCTTTGAAGGCGACATCACTGACCGCCTGCAACTGGGCCAGGTCTACGACCGCCTGATCGCCCCGCCGCTGTTCGGCAATCAGCCGACTTCGGTTGAACTGCGTTATTTGCATTTTGAAGAAAAACTCAACATCACCTTTGCGGGTCTGCGCTTCCACAACATCAGTGGCCAGGCGGCGCGTAACGTTGAGCGCTTTGTGTATCAACTGCAGCGTGAAGCACGGCGTTTCGATAAAGACGATATGTGATTCGTAGCGGCAAATAAAAAAGGGCAGTCCTGGGCGGGACTGCCCTTTTTTGTGCCTGATCGAAAATCCAATTAACACTGAGATCCCTGTGGCGAGGGGATTTATCCCCGCTGGGCTGCGAAGCGGCCCCAAATCCTGACTGCACATTGTTCCTGTTGAACCGAGCTGGATGGTTTTACGACTGCTGCGCAGCCGAACGGGGATAAATCCCCTCGCCACAGGTCAAGTGTTTCCCGACCGCCCTGTTTTGTGCCTGAGAGATATTCAATCAAAAATCTGTGGTGAGTGAATTAATTGTGGCGAGGGGATTTATCCCCGCTGGGCTGCGAAGCGGCCCCAAATCCTGACTGCACAATGTTCCTGTTGAACCGAGCTGGATGGTTTTGCGACTGCTGCGCAGCCGAACGGGGATAAATCCCCTCGCCACAGGTTAAGTGTTTCCCTTTAGGGTTTTGCACCTATGTGAATTATTCGCCTGTGAGAATTCAACCAAGAATCTGTGGTGTATGAATTACTTGTGGCGAGGGGATTTATCCCCGCTGGGCTGCGAAGCGGCCCCAAATCCTGACTGCACAATGTTCCTGTTGAACCGAGCTGGATGGTTTTACGACTGCTGCGCAGCCGAACGGGGATAAATCCCCTCGCCACAAGAATTCACTCACCACAGGGTTATCCATTCATCATTAAATCTGTGTTCACCACAGGTGAATATTGCAGTCAGAGTCAGGGTCTGGCGCCACTGATGTCTGGCGTGGGTTTATCGCTGCCATCATCCGGCTCTGTTTCCACCACTGGCTCCGGCGGAGTCTCAGATTCAGGCTCCACTTCCGGCTCAGGCTCGACCGGTGTCTGCATCTGATCCTGCACCACCTGTTCATCCACCCGCGGATCCAGCGCTGCCACCAGCGGTGAGCTCGACATGCTGTCCGGCATCGCCACGTGATGCAGCGGCGCGTCATCAACCTGGTGCAGATTGGTCACGGCTTTCGGGCGAATTCGCCACACCAGCACCAACGCAAAGAAGCTGAAAAACGCATACAGACTCTGGCTGCCGAGAAACTTCATTAACACGCCTGCCAGCAACGGCCCGATGCTCGCGCCGACGCCATACGTCACCAGCAGCATCGCCGTCAGCGAGACGCGGCGATCGCCTTCAACGTGGTCATTGGAAAACGCCACCGCCAGCGGATACAGACAGAACTGCACCAGCGAACAGAAGAAGCCGACGACAAACAGCACCTCCAGCGGCACCTCCGGCATGATCGCCAACGGCAACGCCGCCACCGCGAGGAACCCGGCAAAGCAGCGAATCAGCAGCGCACGATCGTAACGGTCAGACAGCCACCCCAGCGGCCACTGCACCAGCAGCCCGGCAAAAATGCAGCTACCCATGAACAGACCGACCTGCTCGGTCGAGAGCCCTTGCTGCGAGGCATACAACGGCGCCAGACCGTAAAACGCACCGATGATCAAACCGGCACCCAGCACCGTACTCAGCGACTGCGGCACACGTTTAATGAAGAAGCGCGGTTCCATCGGCGCAGGATGCAGCGGCGCCGGGTGAATCCGTCGGGTCAGCGTCACCGGCACCAGGCACAGGGCGAAACACAGCGCGACCAACATCAACAGCTCCGGGCCCAACCCTGGGTGCATGACCAGAATCAACTGACCCAACACCAGCCCCAGATACGAAGCGATCATGTATCCGCTGAACACCAGCCCGCGCTGATTGGCGTCGGCCTGCTCGTTGAGCCAGCTCTCGATCACCATGTATTGGCACATCATGCCCAGACCGACAATCGTCCGCAGCACCAGCCACGCCGGCAGCCAGTCCACCAGACCATGCCCGAGCACCGCCGCACCGACGATCCCGGCACACGCCGAATACGCCCGAATATGCCCAACACGCGCGATCAAGCGGTGACCGATCTTGCCGCCCAGCACCAGACCAAAATAGTTGCAGGCCATCAGCGCACCGACCCACAGCCCGTCGACATTGTCGGCGGCCAGGCGCAAAGCCAGATAAGTAGACAAAAGGCCCGAGCCGATCAACATCATCAGCGAGGCGAAATACAGCGCTCGAAAGGATTTCCAGATTTGGCGCATCGGCGTTCCGAGCGGCTCCTTGCAGTGAGTCCGGGCTATCAAACGATAGCCCGGTGGCGACAGTTCGTCAGGCCTGGGCTGCTAGAACACGTCGTTCCCAGGGGGTAATTTCATCAAAGAAACTCGTCAACTCCATGGTCTTCGAAGCGATGTAGCCTTCGATGAACTCCTTGCCGAACAGTTCCATGGCCAATTGGCTACGTTTCAGACGTTCGAGTGCGGCATGCAAGGTACACGGCAGCGACAGATTGTCCGGGACTTCGAATTCACCCTGAATTGCTTCGGTCGGTTCCAGCTCATGCTCGATGCCATGCAAGCCCGCGGCCAGGCTGGCGGCGATTGCCAGATACGGATTGGCGTCGGCGCCCGGCAAACGGTTTTCGACGCGACGGGCCACCGGCGAGCTGGCGGGAATCCGTAAGCCGGCGGCGCGATTGTCGTGTGACCAGCAGGCATTGTTCGGCGACGCGAATGGATGACACAGACGCTGATAGGAGTTCACGTTGGGCGCAAACAGCGCGGTGAATTCAGCCATGCCCGCCTGCTGTCCGCCGATGAAGTGGCGGAACATTGCGGTCGGCTGGCCCTTCTCGTCGCTGAATACATTTTTGCCGCTGCCGATCTCGACGATGCTCTGGTGAATGTGCATCGAACTGCCCGGCGTGTGCGCCAGCGGTTTGGCCATGCACACCACGGTCAGCCCGTGCTTGAGCGCGACTTCTTTGAGCAAGTGTTTGAACAGGAAGGTCTGGTCGGCCAGCAACAGCGGATCACCGTGCAGCAGGTTGATCTCAAACTGGCTGACGCCCATTTCATGCATAAAGGTGTCGCGCGGCAAACCGAGGGCCGCCATGCATTTATAGACTTCGTTGAAGAACGGCCGCAGACCGTTGTTGGAACTGACGCTGAACGCCGACTGCCCATCCTCGCGGCGACCGTCGAGACCAACGGGTGGGCGGAACGGTTGATTCGGATCGGTATTGGGTGCGAAGACAAAGAATTCCAGCTCGGTCGCCACCACCGGCGCCAGGCCCAACGCCGCATACCGGGCGATGACTTTCTTCAACTGGCCACGGGTCGACAGGTTGGAGCTTTCGCCGGTCAGCTCATCGGCATCGCAGATCGCCCATGCGCGCGGCTCGTCGCTCCACGGCAACGGATGAATCATGCTCGGTTCGGCCACCAGCGCCAGGTCACCGTCATCGCTGCCGTAAAACTTCGCCGCCGGGTAACCGCCCATGATGCATTGCAGCAGCACACCCCGCGCCATCTGCAAACGCCGCCCTTCGAGGAACCCCTCGGCGGTCATCACCTTGCCTCGCGGCACGCCGTTCAAATCCGGCGTGACACATTCAATCTCATCAATGCCCGTCAATCGCTGTGCGAGTGAGCGCTGGCCATCGGTTGTCATGACGCAATCCTTGTTGTTGTGCGAGCCGCGAACGGCGACCCGGACAAAATAGGCTGCGGCTGTTCGGAATATCAAGCAGCGTCAAAACAAAAAAACCAAACAACGCGAATCCCCCGTGTAGGAGCTGCCGAAGGCTGCGATCTTTTGATGTTGCCGTTAGAAACAAGATCAAAAGATCGCAGCCTTCGGCAGCTCCTACACGGGGAGAACGCTGCCGTCACGATCAGTCGAACGTCTCAGGGGAGGAAGAGGCTGAAGAGGCCGCCACCGAGCGGGCCGCCGTTGCTGATTTCGGTGCGTCCTTCGACGCCGTTGCGCTGATGCAACGCTGCAATACGTTGGGCGAAATAGAGGCCAAGCCCCGTGCTGCCGCTGCTGTGATTGATGCCCTGCACGTAATCGGCCTGACGCTCGAGCATCTCGGCCGGATACCCGTCGCCATCATCATTGATGGTCAGCACCAACTGCCCCGCCTCGTCGCTGACAGTAATCAGCAACGACTCGCGGGCATAGCGGATCGCATTGTTGATGCAGTTGCCGAGCACCGAAGCAATCAGTTCACGGTCGAAGAAACCCAGCGGACACAGCGGATCAATTTCATAGGTGGCGATGATCCCGCGACTGGCAAACACTTCTTGATGTGCCGCCAGTTGCGCCTCGATGAAGTCGTCGAGTTCGTGATACGCCGGCTGCAACGGCATCTGATTCACGCCGAGCTTATACAGCCCGAGCAACTGCACGAGCATGCCGTTGAGGTGAGCGAACTCGAAGTCGATCACGCCCTGCTCAGAACCCTCGCGCTGCTCTGGCGGCAACCGCGCCAGCCATTGGCTGTGGGCCTGCATGAGCATGGCCAGCGAGTTCTTCATGTCGTGAACGGTGGAGGCGATCACCGTGGAAAAATCCAGTGTTTGCTCGTCGTGATTCATTCGCCAAACGCCTTGCTTTTCAGCTTCTGATAACGCGCATGACGCGCGTCGGTGTCGGGCATCAGGCCGACCATTTTCAGGCAGGCCCGACATTCTTCCAGCTCCGCCGACGGCACCGACGTGTCGGTTCCGTGCAGCAGCGATTGCGCCATGTTCAGCGCAATACTGATGTTCTTCGGCTGCAGCTTCAGCGCCTTGCGAAACACCTCGCGGGCCTCCACCAGATTGCCGGTCTTGTACACGCGCACACCCTGACGGTTGAGGTCGGCAGCGGCGTTGCTCGAACTGAGGATAGTCGGGTCATCGGTGAGCTTGGCGATGTCTTTCATCACCGCCGGATCATCGCCGTAAATCTCCGCGCAGCTCTTCAGCATCGAAGTACCCGCCTCGGCCTGACCGAGCATTTGCAGTTGCTTGGCCACCAACAACGCGGCCTCAGGACTCATGAATTGCTCCATGCCGTCGAGGCGCAACATTGCTTGTTCAGTGAGTTTGTCGGCGGTTTCGGCATCGTTGAGCAACAGGCTGGTGGCCTTCATCAAACGCGCACGAATCTGCAGGCCCGGGTCGCTCGGGTTTTCCTTGGCCACGGCGCTGAGCGTGGTATTGATCTCCAGCCGCGTGCGCGTATCGAGACCGCGCTCGCTGCCCTTGCTGATCAATGCGTGGGCCAGACCGAGATTGCTTTCCGCATCCTTGAAACGCGACTGTGCGCCCTGCGCCACGGCCTGCCGATAAGCCCGCGAGGCGGTGTCAAAATCTTCGTTGGTCATCGCCAGTTTGCCGAGCAACGCCTGTCGACGCACCGCCAGCGGCGACAAGCGAATCGCCTCTTCCAGCACCCGTTGCGCGCCCTTGGTGTCACCCTCAGCCACCAGCACGTCGGCCATGCCGTCATACAGCGACGGCATCATCGGAAACACCTTCAGGGCTTTTTCGTAAACGCCTTTGGCCTGGGCAATCTGCCCGCGCTTGAACAACAACTTGCCCAACCCGGCAAACGCCCACGGCAATGGTCGATCAGCAATGATGCCGTCGTAGAGGCGCTCCAGCGCTTCGTTCTGATTGAGATCGCGCAGCGCATCGGCGCGGTAACGCAGGCACAACGGCGAATAGCGGATGTCCTGCTTGCACAACGCGATGCAGGCGTTAAGCACCTCGACCGGTTTGCCACGGTCGAGGGCCTGCAAAATCGGTTTGAGCAAAGTCTTGCGCTGCTCCAGACGCTCCAGTCGCTGCGCCAGACCCGAACGGTTGAACGGCTTGGTCAAATACGCATCCGGCTCATGCTCCAACGCACTGAGCACCATCGCCTGACTGGTCTCGGCGGTGACCATGACGAACACCGCTTCATGGCTGATGAGCTTTTCCAGCATCAGGTCTTCAAGCACCTGCTGGCCGTTCTTCTTGCCGTCGCCGAGATGGAAATCCTGCAGGATGAAATCGTAGGATTTCTGCGCACACATCTTCAGCGCCTGCTCACCGGTGTCCGCCGTGTCGACGTCCTTGACCCCAAGCTCACGCAGCATCGAGCGAACCGAACTGCGAAAATCCGAGAAATCATCGACGATCAGAAAACGCTTTTGGTGATACGACAGCATCGAAGATTTCCAGGCAATTGAAGTGAGGGCACTTTCGGGCGCGACGATGATAGCTGGCGGCAAAATGCTATCAAGGAATTTCACGCGACTTTGAAGTCACCGAGTACGTTATCGGCAACGGGTGGACTTCCCTGAGGGTGGGTGCCTGAAGATTCCTGATGTGCTCGTCAGAGCGCGAAGCTGAAGAGGAAGCCAACTCAGCGAGATCATTTCCACATTGCTGGAACTCTCATACGAAAGGCACAAAAAAGCCCCACCGGGATTGTCCTGAATGGGGCTTTGAAATGTGGTGTCCCAGGCGGGGTTCGAACCTGCAACCTTCCCCTTAGGAGGGGGATGCTCTATCCAATTGAGCTACTGAGACACTGAGTTGTCGCGGGCAGACGCGGCGCGACGGACGGCGTGCATGTTAACGGTCAGGCCCTGATTTGTCATGTCATCCGTAGGGCTTTTTAAGTGTAGGCAGGCGCCCTGCAAGGCTGCGGGATGTTTTACCGTGCATTTTGCACTACCACAAAATGCCATCATTGCAGATTGCAACCCGACCGCTGCGAAAAACCCTCTCAAATGCTTGTTTTTAAAGGACTTAACAGCGGTTAGACTGTTGGCACGGCGGCTGCTATGTCTGTTCCATAGAAGAACAATCGGAGTCCGTCTCATGAACAGCACCCTCTTGCTTGCAAACGCAATCGCATTGGCGGTCTTGGTGGGCTTTCACTTCGCCCCGGACAGTCATGAGACGGTCGCCCAGCGCATGCCACATTACCTGCAAGTGCAGAAGCAGCCGCAACTGGCGGTGCTGAGCGATCAGGGCAGCTACGGCCCAAGAGCTGTAAGCGAGGCTGAACAGGCTTTGCCGGCGCAGGTTTCCGAACGTCTGGTTTTTTGAAATATCTTCAGGAGTACAGCATGTCCAAATCAGCTGCAGGATTTCTGATCCTCGCTTTATTGAGTGGCGTTTTGCATTTTTCGCTGTTCGAGGACACCCAGGTCACCCTGCCCCTGATCGGCTGCGGCGTGTTTGCGGTGTTGTTTGTGCTGGCGCTGGTGGCCGGGCGCAGGATCAAGTTTGATCCGGTGCTGCGTTGAGTTTGAGCACATCCAGCAATTGATTGACGGCGGTCGCCAGATCGCCGGAGTTGTCGATTAGGTTCACGGGCGTGTCGCTGGCTCGTCGGTCTTTGAACAGCGCATTGCGCGCCAGCCTCGCATCGATTTGCTCAAGGGTCTCACGACCTCGTTTGAGCAAGCGTTCACGCAACACTTCATCCCTCACCGTCAACAGCACTGGCACCAGCGTTGGATACAGCTCCTGCGCTTGACGCAGGTTGGCCCGCGAGCCATTCACCAAGACGTTTCGCCCTTCTTTAAGCCACCGATCCATTTCTACTGGAATGCCGTAAGCGAGGCCATTAGCGTGCCAGGCCAGCGCGAAGTCACCGGCTTGCTGGCGGCGCTCAAACTCTTCTGGCGTAACGCCGACCGCGTCCTCACCCACAGACTCCGCTGATCGGGTAATCACTCGGCGAATGATCTCGCAATTCATCGCAAGCAAAGGTTCGCGTGCGGCCTCGATCAGGCTGTCCTTGCCTGAACCGGACGGCCCCATCAGATAAATAAGCTTGCCATCCATCCTGAAAATGCCCTCTGGCACGGGTCTGCCCCTAGTAAATCGGCAAATTGCCACTATCCTGTACAGGTAAGGAACAAGGATAGAAAGCCGCATAGCATGCACGTTCTGAGGTCTTTGGACACCCATTGATGTGCAACAGGAAGCGGGCAGTGATTCGGACGAAGGCAAAGATTTCAAACCAGTCCGCATTTCTGACAATTGGTGCTGGCATTACGCCTTTACCCGGCTCAATATTTGTCACAGAATTGACGCCAATGAACTGGCAATTTTGAGGCATGATGCGCGCCTCTTAACAATTCAGGTTGAACCATTTGGTCCGGATGCTTGTCCTATCACACATCCTGCGGCCATTCCCGAGAACCGCTCCCCGGGACTCCCCGGTTAAATATATGCGCCCATTGCAACTGGCC